>CAZDQC010000143.1:3009-8329 GCA_964507245.1 uncultured Rhodospirillaceae bacterium | reverse complement strand
GGATCGGCAGGAGCAGCGAGCGAAGGTGTTTTTGTGCCAATGGGCGATGGAGAGGATGAGGGGTATATCTTGTCCGTGGTTTACGATGGCAACACCGATGCCAGCCACCTTCGTATCATTGATGCCCAGGATTTCTCGGCCGCGCCAGTAGCAAAGATCCAACTGCCTCAACGCGTACCCTTCGGCTTCCACGGCAATTGGGTGCCCAACCATCAAAGCTCAAAATAAAAAAATCGCGTTTTAACTTTGCCAAAAAGCCGTAGCCCTCATGTTTAATCAATTACAAAGACAGTAATAATGAGTGATAGGCGATAAACTTGTTTGATTCATTGCTGAACCACGATAGGGAAGAGCTGCCGTAACGCAGCACAATAATTACCGTTAACAAGTTTTAGAAGCTGGCGAATTTCCAATTCTGCAGCTTTTTTCCACCTAGCATAGCCGGGACATGGGCGACACAGAAGCGAAGGAAATCTTCAATCGAAGCGCTGATCCAGAATTTTTTTGCCGCTTGCTATTTTTTTGAATCCAACCGTTGGATCACATCAGGATGATCCGAATGCATCTAAATTCCCGAAGCAACGAATTGAGAAACTGATACGTCGTGGCCAACCACCAATAGCTGAAACGCAAAGTAACTGCTTATCGTAATTATGAATGGTCCGTGACCAGATACCGGACGATGGAAAATCACCAATTTACGTGCAATTCATAAGAAGTACAGCCAGAGGCCAATGCGACCTCTGGCTGTTGTATGGCACTTCCCGCCATAAAGAGGCGGCCACAGTCTTTTCTGCGGGTTTGCGGTACTTTTAACTCGGAATACTATCTTCTCTGGACAATATTGTACACCAAGCCGAAAGCGATCAGACCTATCAACCCTGCGCCCGAGAATTTTCCGATTAAAGCAATTAGATTCCCAGTAACGTCAGAATTTATAAAGACAAGCGCTTGAGGAAACAGTATCTGGAGTACCACTCCCAACGCTACTACTACCAAGGCCAGTTGAATAACTTCCCTTATCCATCTGCTAGCACTATCGATCATGACTGACTTTCCTCTTCCGTAAGTTAGCTATGAATACATACTCAAACTTCAACGACACTTAGATCTATCGGCAGAAAAGCTCACCATTAAGAGCCAGACTGCCTTGCTACTCTTTACCAAGATGAACTAGTCACTTAACAGCAACTCTATTAGTCACCGCCGATTTCCGTTGATTACGGACCACCTGAACTGCCAGGCCGATTGCGAGCAATCAGATAAGCAATCAGTGCAGCAGCAACAATACCTACTAGGCCGGCGTTACCAAATTTCGCCACGATCGAGCCAATATTGCCGACCAAGTCAATGCCAAAAAATTCCACAAAGTTGTCACCAAATAAGACTTGCAAAAGAGCCAACATTGCAACAAGCCACAACAGCAACTCCATAACTCCCGACAGCCATCGCCGTATCTCCGCTATCATCGTCATGTCAGATTCCTATCCATTTATGCGACCTCAGACAAATTCTCCCAAATGGACCCCGCCACCGATTCGCTAAATATAGTAGCACAACGGCATGATTTTCAAAATATAGTACTGAAACCAGCTTCTGATTATCTAAATGATCACAACCGCTAACCATTAACCTATTGGCATACAGTGAATAAAACTCTGATGCCTATACAAACCGTTGGCTAAAATTTAGGGGCAGAGCGTCGTTGTTTATCGGGCTTCCCGCGTGAATATTGTGGGATCAAACGACTGTTCCATCCCCAAAAATTTTATTTATTTATGTTGCATTGTGAAAAGTTAGCAATAGCCATTACGCAAAGAAAATCTAGTCATTATGATGAATGGGCCATTAAAGGCAGGCGAAATCCCTCTTGCTCTAACAACGGCATGACCCGGTCGATCCATTGCCGGCATTCGGGCAAATAATCGACCCACGATATCAGCATGCCATCCACCCCAAGTTTGGTGAGACGCGCAATGCCATCGACAATTTGCTCCGGCGTGCCCACCAGTGGATAGCCGCCAAAGCCCGCCTTGAAATGAAATTTGAATGCTTCTAGCACATCATCGCTCAAGGTTGCAGATTGAGCGCCAAATATCCGGATCATGTTGTCAACTGCCGCCTCATCGCCTTGCTCAATTACATAGCGATGTAGATAGTCCCGCGCCTCCTTCTCAGTATCACGGCACACAACATAGACATGGATCCAGCATTGTGACGAACGTCCCAGGTCAGCCGCCATCCGCTTCAGATGAGCGATCTGGGCCTTGTCGCTATCATCATCCTTTTGCCTTAGCATTGCGAAGTTCATATCCGCGTGACGGGCGGAAAAAGCATGCCCCATCTCAGAACTACCGGCATTCATGATAGGCGGGCGCGGCAATTGTAGGGGCTTCGGCTCACTCCACAGTCCCTTGCCTTGGAAATATTTGCCGTCGAAATCAAACTCACTGTCCTCGCTCCACAAGCGCTTAACAAGAGTCAGCCATTCGGCGGCGTAATCATATCGTTCCGAATGAGGCTCAAGTTTAACACCGAACATGTCGAACTCGTCCTGAAACCAGCCGGCAACAAGGTTCAACGCAAAGCGCCCACTTGAAACATGATCAATGGTCGCTGCCATCTTGGCCGCTGCCAAAGGGTGGACTACGGGCGCATGCACGGTTGCGAATATGGTGCTGAAGCGGGTAACGGCGGCTACGGCGGCGGCCCAGGTCAGGGTCTCGAAGGTCCGATTGTTGAAATTGCTCTGGCCGCCATAGCCTTTCCAACGGCCCACGGGTAATAGCGCTTCAATCCCAGCTTGATCGGCCATGCGGACCAGAGCCAGATTGTCCTCCCACGTCATAGCCCATGCCTCAGGGACGTTAGTGACCGTCGAACCATGGGAGCAGTTGAAGGCCATGACCCCAAGTTTGACCTTGTTTGGGCTATGGACGAGCGGGTTAGTCATAATGTTAATTTCCGACGGCATTGCGTAAGCGGGCCTTGCAAGGTCCCATCAAAATAGCACTAATAGCCAGGAAAAGTTGGAGAGATCATCATGGGCAAGCGCCTATCAGGTGTTCAGTTACAGCAATATGCACAGGATGGCTACGTCCACTCAATTCCGGCGCTAACAGCCGACGAAATTTCAGCAGCCCGTGCCGAAATCGAGGCCTTCAAGGCCAGAAAGATTAATCGACGTGAAGATATCCCTGGATCGGTTGTTTTCTGAAATCATCGCATAAAGTTTGTCAGCGCAGCACCCAACGGGCAATATTAGCCTGCACTCAATTTTTTTATTCCAAACACAGGATCCAATTCATGCCTCTTCAATTGCAATCCACCATTACGTCAGGAGGTAAGCTTAATATTGAGCTTGCCGATCTGCACATGCCAGAGCCCAAAGATAATGAAGTCGTGGTACGGATTGAGGCGACGCCGATTAATCCTTCTGACCTTGGACTTCTGTTCGGGATGGCGGATATGGCCACCGCCAAAGTATCTGGCACGGTCGAGCGCCCGATAGTGACCGCAAATGTTCCCCAAAGCTTAATGAAAGCCATGGCGGGGCGCCTTGATCAGAACCTACCTGTAGGCAACGAAGGTGCTGGCGTGGTGGTTGCCACAGGTGAATCGGACGAGGCGCGAGCCCTGATGGACAAAACCGTAGCCGTCATAGGAGGCGCCATGTATGGCCAATTTCGCGCGGTACGTACCAATCAATGCCTGGAATATCCTGATGACGTAACTCCAGCGGAGGGCGCATCTTGGTTCGTCAATCCCATGACCGCCCAGGGCATGGTGGAGACCATGCGCATGGAGGAACATACGGCACTCGTACATACAGCAGCGGCCTCGAACTTGGGCCAAATGCTGAACAAGATCTGTCTAGCTGATGGAGTTAATCTGGTTAACATTGTGCGCCAGGAGGAACATGCGGCGCTATTGCGCGACCAGGGGGCCAGGCATGTGGTCAATTCATCGTCACCTGACTTTATGGACGAGTTGACCGACGCTTTGGCGGAAACAGGTGCCACCATAGCCTTTGATGCTATTGGCGGGGGTCACCTAGCCGGGCAGATTCTTAGCTGCATGGAAGCGGCGGTCAATCGCAATGCCACAGAATACAGCCGTTATGGTTCATCGGTTCATAAACAGGTCTACATCTATGGCGGCCTCGACCGCGGGCCGACAGAATTCAATCGAGGCTTTGGTATGATCTGGGGAGTTGGCGGTTGGCTGTTGACACCATTCCTGCAAAAGGCAGGCCGGGCAGTGCAGAACCGCCTACGCCAGCGGGTAGCGACCGAAATCAAGTCTACCTTCGCTTCCCACTACACCAAGGAGGTCTCCCTGGCCGAAATGCTCACCCCGGAGGCCATGGCCGCTTATGGCAAACAAGCCACCGGAGAGAAATTTTTAATTAATCCCAACAAGGGGCTGTAACTGGATGCAGCTATGCAAAAAATTATCCTTTATCGGACCTAGGCTATTCCGCGGCCATCCCTTTCGCTTGACGAAAGTGGGCGTAGTTCTGTTTCGCGAACCAGGTCATATATTCCGTATACGTGGTTGGCGGATAACGTGCTGGATTATCGGGGGCCTGGCAGGACGGCAAGCATTCCTGGATATAATCGGCATGGGCGTCAAAGAAAAAGGGAATGGCATAGCGGTCCCTGTCCGGAGCTGAAGCGATGGCACGGTGTGGGGTGGAGAGAAATCTATGATTGCTCCACCGCCGCAACATATCTCCCGTATTGACCAAAAAGGTGTTTGGCAGAACGGGGGCATTGATCCATTTGCCATCGTTACGGCACACTTGCAAACCCTCGACCTCGTTCTGGGCTAGAAGTGTCAGAAAGGATGAATCCGTATGCGGAGCCAGACCAAATTGATTGTCCTCCGCTTTCGCGGGCGGATAATGGGATAGGCGCAGGGTATACTGCGGCTCTTCGAAGGCTTTAGTGAAAAAATCAGAAGGCAAATCAAGCGCCGTAGCATAAATCGGCAGCATGCTTTTTGCCAACGATTCCATTGCGTCCATATAGGCAACCGTTGTTTCACGGAAGCCATCCAGATTAGCTGGCCACTGGTTTAAACCGCGAAATGGTTTGTTTTCGACAATATCCGAATGATCGGGCGGCAGGTCCCGCTTTAGGAAGAAGGCGGCCACCAAGTTGGTTTTCCGCTCCCCTTCATAAACCTGGCTGGCGCGCGAAACCGACGCGCCAGGTGCCATATAACCAATATTATGTTCATTGGCCTTCAGAGCCATTTTTTCCTCGTCAGGCAAATCATGAAACCGGCGGGAGGCATCAAATGTGGCATTGACCAG
>CAZDQC010000143.1:0-2909 GCA_964507245.1 uncultured Rhodospirillaceae bacterium | reverse complement strand
GCAAGAGCTAAGGACAAGCTGTTGAGGAACAGCGCCGCGTTCTGGCACACCGATCAGGCCTATGACGCCGACCCAGCCACGACCACGATGTTATATGCCCGCAAGGTGCCGGATTTAGGCGGAGAAACACGCGTCGTTGACATGAAGGCGGCCTATGATGACCTGGATCATGCTACAAAGCAGCAAATTGATGGGTTGACCGCCAAGCATCTATACGGTGCGAGGTCGGGGCGCGATGGGGAAGAGCCCACGCGGGCCTTGAACGAAGCACAGGCCGCAGTAACACCCCCAACATTTCATCTATTGGTGCGACCTCATACGATCACAGGTGAAAAGGCCTTATACGGTGTCGCAGGGACGGCCTATGGAATTGAGGGTATGGCAGAGGATGACGCGGACGAATTGATCGGAGATCTAAAAGCCCATTGTTTGCAGGACAAATATATTTACGAGCACAAATATACTGTAGGTGATATTGCTTTGTGGGATACTCAAATGACTTTGCATTCTGCAAAACCAATAGACCTACCTAGCGGACCCGGGACAGAACGGCTGTTATGGCGGATCAGCGTCCGGGGCAAACCGGCCATCTATCAATAGATTTCACGCAAATTTCATCGACAGGGAACAAAAATGATCATCGAACAAATTTGGACCGGGAATTCCTATCGCAATTTCAACTACCTGATTGTGTGCCCAGAAACCGGCGAAGCCATGGCTGTCGATCCTCTGGATCACGAAAAATGTCTCGGCCTGGCAAAGTCAAAAGGCTGGACAATTACTCAAGTTCTGAACACCCATGAACATTTTGATCACACCGGCGGCAATGATGCAGTAATCGATGCGACGGGTGCAAAACTGCTAGCTCATAAGAACGCAAAGGACAGCATTGCGGGCTTGGACCGGGGTTTGGGAGCTGGAGATGTGATCAAGATTGGTAAAACCGTAGAGATCGAGGCGCTGGATACGCCGGGCCACACCATGAGCCACGTCTGTTTGTTAACTCGGACAGATCAGCCCGCCCTAGTTTGTGGAGATACTCTGTTCAACGCTGGCGCGGGAAATTGCCATCATGGTGGGCACCCAAATGAACTCTATGATACCTTCGCCAACATCCTGGCCAATCTGCCCGATGAAACTCTGATCTATCCCGGCCATGACTATATGGGCAATAACCTTGAGTTTACCCTAGATCGGGAACCTGACAATACGCGGGCGAAAAAACTTTTGGACGAAATCGGCGCCCAGGACCCAAGCGATGCACTGGTGTCAACCATGGCCCTGGAGAAAGAGATTAATACCTTCCTACGTCTGCGAAGCCCCAGTGTTATAAGCCAGTTGCGTGACAGCTTTCCCGAATTACCCGATAATCCGGAGCCCCGGGAAGTCTTCTTGAAGCTGCGGGAACTTCGAAACAGCTGGTGAGCCCAGGAACCACAATAGAGTGAAAATTTGTGCCAGCGGGATAGTTATCCGGCTGTCGATTGCGCATGTTGCTCGCGGAGTAGATGCTAACGATCGTGCGCGAATGTTCAGAAAACAATTGAGTTAAGAAAGAATTCGGCCAATACCTTGCAGGCCTCCTGACGCCTATCCAGGGATCAACACACGACCCTCCATGAGACGACGAGCGGTTCGGTAGGTTGTGATCCGATCCACAGTGCTATCGCCGCCATCCCTCCGGATAATGGCGCCAATAGGTATGACGCCCGAAGGCGTTCCCAACCGAACCGTCGCGGCCAGGTTATCCCGAGCAAGGTTATGCACCAGCGTTTCCTGCAAATTCGCAGCCACAGCGAGACACATGCCCCCTGTCAAGGGCACAGCCCGGTGCGGCACACCCATGGAGACCATGCGCACCGCAAGATCCATCCCTTCTGCCGGCAGCATGCTACCGTCCAGCAGGGTCATGTCGGCTGGGGCAGCTACAACTGCTATTCGTGGGCTGGCACGAGAGGCTTCGCTAATCGCTTGAGTCGTTAACCCCAAGCCCATTAGAACCCCAGCCTGGCAACGTATCTCTTCCAGCTCAGTCAAGACGTCGGGCCTGGATTCGAGCGCAAGAGGATTTTCCGTTGCGTCTAGGCCCAGATCAGCAGCAGTGACAAATACGCAGGGCGTGGTCGCGTCTACGCAACAAACATCTATTATCTGACCGTCTGAAAGTGTCACCTGGTCGTTCATTCTGTTCGTGGGCATCAGAGTGCCAGTACGGGCGCCACCAGGGTCCAGATAATCCAATTGCACCGGCGCACCTGAACCAGAAACACCGGGAATAATAAATTCGCCTGACACCTGAGCCTTGCCATTCCTCACCGGGAAGCGGGCCTCAAACACCTTATCCGTATTGGTATTATGCACCCGTACCAGGGCCTCGCCGTCACCCTTCAAAACCAGGCCTTCGTCCACCGCAAATGGACCCACCGCTGAAGAGAGATTGCCGCAAGTAGCACCGTAGTCAACATCGGCGGCATCGACCACCACTTGTCCAAATGTGTAATCCACGTCGATGTCGGGCCGGTCCGAAGGCTCTATCACCACCACCTTGGACAAGGACGAGATACCCCCGCCCATACCGTCGAGTTGCCGGCCATAGGGATCAGGGCTGCCGATAGCTGCACAGAATATTGTGTCCCGCCCGTGGCGGTCCTTGGGCAAATCACGTCCGTGAAAGAATACGCCTTTCGAGGTGCCCCCGCGCATGAACACGGCAGGTACCGCTTTCTGCGTCATATCAGCCGCTATCCTCCCTCACGCTTTGGCGCATTGTGCCGCACTGGCCCCAGCGATCTTGCCGAAAACCGCGCCAGAAACCAGACCTGTACCTCCCGGATAGTTGAAATGAAACAAGCCGCCAACCATCTCACCGCAGGCATATAAACCTTGTATCGGTCGCCAGTCGGTCCCGA
>CAZDQC010000142.1:4025-8541 GCA_964507245.1 uncultured Rhodospirillaceae bacterium | reverse complement strand
ACAAATTTCCGCTCCAATCCGACTAGTGAGGGGACGCACAATTATATTTGACATTTCGCTCATGTAATTTCGCTAAATAAAGTCAAACTCATGCCATCCGAATAAGCTGCTCCTTTTGACATGAAAATTGTTCAAGTAAAACAACATAATGTCACCAAATTTGAATTCAATAAACTAGATTTGGGCTCATTTGATTCGGCCCGAATTGATTCGGGTCAATTTGTGTCACGGAGCTACCCCACTTGGGTAATTGGTTTTGCACCGAAGATCTATAAATATCATAAAGTCCTTCAGACATTTTTTCTCAGAGACATCTTTGAGATGCTCTTTACGAATCCTATATGACCGGGATATAGAGCCTTCACTTTTTCGAACTCGCTTTCCTCTGGAGGTACCGCCATGTTTGGCCTGATGCAGGACCGTCCCTTGATGATCTCGTCACTGATTGAGTACTCCGCTCTTTATCATGGCGATGTGGAGATTGTCTCCCGCAGTATAGAAGGCCCTATTCACCGTTATACCTACGCCCAAGCGCATCATCGCAGTAAACAACTGGCCCAGGCTCTAATGGCCAAAGGCATCAAATTGGGTGATCGGGTGGCTACGCTCGCATGGAACGGTTACCGGCATTTGGAATGCTACTATGGCGTATCCGGCATGGGCGCCATTCTGCACACGATCAACCCGCGCCTCTTTCCCGAGCAAATTGCCTACATCGCCAATCATGCCGACGACAAAATTATTCTCACAGACCTAACATTTGTGCCGTTGCTAGAATCTATCGCCGATCAACTAAGTGAGGTTGAAGCCTTCGTCATCATGACAGATCGAGAGCATATGCCCGAAACCTCTCTGCCTAACACACTCTGTTATGAGGAAATTCTGGTAGCACAAAACGGCAATTTTCTATGGCCGGAATTTGACGAAAATACCGCCTCTTCCCTTTGCTACACCTCTGGTACAACAGGTAATCCGAAAGGAGTATTGTATAGTCACCGATCCACATTGCTACACTCGTTTGCCTCCACCAATCGCGACGTTCTAGGCTTGTATTCCAGCGATATAGTGATGCCCGTGGTGCCGATGTTCCATGTCAATTCGTGGGGTATTGCCTATACAGCTGCCATGTGTGGGACAAAACTGGTTCTTCCAGGCATGGGCATGGATGGCGCATCATTGTACGACTTGCTGGACAACGAAAAAGTCTCGATATCTGCCGGTGTCCCAACTGTTTGGCTATTGCTTCTGAAATATTTGCAGGAGAACAACAAGAAACTCCCGTACATGGATCGAACGGTGATCGGCGGATCCGCAGTACCGGTCTCAATGATCGAGACCTTCGAAAAAGACTATGATGTAACTGTGGTCCATGCTTGGGGCATGACGGAAATGAGCCCTCTAGGCACCATATGCACTATGAAGCCGAAAATGGGTAATTGGAGTTATGACAAACGACTGGCAGTGAAATGCAAACAAGGTCGCACTGTTTACGGCGTCGACATGAAAATCACCGATGACCAAGGAAACGAATTACCGCGGGACGGCGAGGCCTTTGGCCACTTGTTAGTACGCGGCCCCTGGGTGACAAGTGGCTATTTCAGGGGTGAAGGCGGGAAAGTGGTTGACGACAAACATTGGTTTGATACTGGAGATGTGGCCACTCTTGATTCAGAAGGCTACATGCAGATCACGGATCGTTCCAAAGATGTTATCAAGTCGGGCGGCGAATGGATCAGCTCCATCGAGCTCGAGAATATTGCCGTCGGTCACCCCGACGTAGCCGAAGCCGCCGTGATTGGGATAGCCCATCCAAAGTGGGACGAGCGACCTTTATTAATTATTGTGCGCAACGAAGGCAGTAGCACCAAAGGCCCGGAAATACTGGACTATATGAAAGGTAAAATTGCATCATGGTGGATGCCTGATGACGTCACATTTGTTGATGAAATTCCCCATACCGCCACGGGAAAAATCCAAAAACTGCGTCTCAGGGAACAATTCGCTGATTACATCCTGCCAACCGCATAGTCTTTCGTAATTGTTAGGCCACCGCCTGCTCCACTTTCCATTTGTGGATGAAACGTTCAACGACATCGTTACCGGAAGCGTTAATCTCGCCCTGAGGGCCGGCCCAGGCAACCTTGCCCTCGTGCAGCAAGGCAATATGGTCTGCTACTTTGATCGCGGTGTTGATGTCTGAAGTAATCGAAATCGCAGTCGCCCCGAGGTCACGGACGTTGCGCACGATTAGACCAGAAATCACATTGGACATAATGGGATCTAGGCCGGCAGTCGGTTCATCCAAAAGGATAATTTCTGGCTGTGATGCAATAGCGCGAGCAATCCCGACACGCTTTTGCATTCCCCCCGATAATTCGGATGGCAACAAATCAGCTATCCGTGGTCCCAGACCGACTGATACCAAACATTTGATGGCCATCTCACGGGCAGCATTTGGCGTCATTTCCTTTTGTTGTAATTCGCGGAAAGCAACGTTACGCCAAACTGGCAGGCTATCAAACAAGGCGGATTGCTGAAACAGCATGCCACAGCGGGCGAGTAAATTATCCCGTTCCCGCCTGCGTAAATTCACCGTATCACTACCACCAATACGGATAATGCCGCTGTCAGGCCTTACCAGGCCCATTATACATTTCAGCGTAAGCGTCTTCCCAGATCCAGACTCCCCCAACAGAACTAGGGAGGCGCCTTCGGCAACAGACAACTCAACGCCATCCAAAACCAGTTCATCGCCGAAAGATTTTCGGAGGTCTTCAACGATGATTTTAGCGTCGGCCATGGAGAAATTTATGGGGCAAGGAAATCGCTGTCGGATGCCGGCAAGCCATCGCACCTTGCCCGGTCCGTCTCGACCATATGCACCAAATGTGACAAGACCGACCGCGCTGCAGCAGAATGCAAATGTTCGGGCACGTCGCGATACATGGCGGCAACCATGTCCGGAATGCGCCCTATCTCCTGGCTGAGGCAACGGGAAATCTGCTCTTCACGTTCTTGGCGGTGTTTAATTAATTCCCCCACAAAGAATTGTGGTTTTTCGATCCGTGGGCCATGGGTTGGCCAGTAATGGTCGTCGGACCGTGACATCAGTTTTTCCAGGCTTTGCATATATCGGTGCATATCGCCGTCTGGAGGAGATACGATGGTGGTAGACCATCCCATTACATGATCCCCGGAGAACAAGGCGTTTTCTTCCCGGAGAAAATAGCAAGTGTGGTTAGAGGTGTGGCCCGGAGTATACACTGCCTGCAAGGTCCACCCCTTGGTGGCCAGGATATCAGCGTCATTAACCAGAGTGTCAGGCGTATAGTCAGTATCAGCACCCTCCTGAGACACTTCGCTGGTTGTTACTTTGTTTTCTCGGCCGTGACCGTGGGGACCGCAACCCCAGATTTCGGCACTGGTTTCGGCCTTCAACAAAGCAGCGCCAGGGGAATGGTCGCGATGTGTATGGGTAATGACAATGTGGCTGACCGTCTCGCCCTTCAGAGCATGGAGGATAGCTTCGATATGGACAGGGTCGTCGGGGCCCGGATCGATCACAGCGACCTGACCATGACCCACGATGTAGGTGCCCGTTCCGTGCAGAGTAAAGGCAGATGGATTTGGCGCGATGACGCGGCGGATTAATGGCGAAACCTGATCTGCCAGGCCGTATTCAAAGGTAAGATCCTTTTTAAAGGGAATATTGGCCATGTCAGGGACTCCGAATGTTCACTTACCTACAGAATTTGCAACGAATCAGCGATAATTTACACACAGGGTAGATGAGTTGACGTCTGTTTCAAGGCCACATGCCATCATAGCTGCCTGTGTGACTTCGCACCTACGATCTTAACCGCTTGCCAGAACCTTTAACATGCGGGGCTGTCCAAACCGATTCTGACCAAAGAATTAGGCTGAAAATTAATTGACCATGGCGGTAGCGCAAAGTTTATACCTTTGCCAACAAGTATACATGAGAATTTGGAGCCACCATCGTGACTAACATCAATCGGCAATACCTTCTCGCCCATCGCCCCAAAGGAGCTCTACAGGAAAGCGATTTTAAATGGCAAAAAGTGCCAGCCCCCAAAGCGGGGTCTGGCCAGGTGTTAGTGCGCAACATCTATCTCTCCCTAGATCCGGCAAACCGAGGTTGGATTAATGACGTGCCTACATATCGCCCGCCGGTCGGCTTGGGCAAGCCAATGGCCGGTTTCACCATCGGCCGGGTGTCAGCGTCCAATAGGGAAGGTCTGGCGGTGGGTGACCTTGTAGAAGGTGACGGCGGTTGGCAGGATTACGCGTTATTCGGCCCCAACGAGCCCTTGACCAAGCTGCCAGCTGGCGAAGACCTAATTGCGCGAATGAGTGTACGCGGCATCACAGGACTGACCGCCTATTGGGGCCTGTTGGATATCGGGAAGCCGGTGTCAGGTGAGACCGTACTAGTCTCCGCCGCCGCTGGCGCAGTAGGCATGATTGTGGGACAGATCGCCAAGATCAAGGGCTG
>CAZDQC010000142.1:0-3925 GCA_964507245.1 uncultured Rhodospirillaceae bacterium | reverse complement strand
GGTCACCTCAAATATAAGGTGGATATCATTGATGGGTTAGAAAACGCACCCCGAGGATTGATTGGCCTGTTGAAGGGCGAGAATATTGGCAAACGCATGATCAAGGTAAGCGAGGAATTGTAAGGATGAGTGAGGCTATGTTGGACCGCCTAGAAATGATGCAAGCCCGCATGCTGGACAAAGGCTTTGGAGCCATATTGGGGCCCAAACTGGTGGATCTGGATGAAGGGTACTGCCGCATGGCACTCCCCTGGCGAGAAGAGTTGTCGAGGGGAGATGACCAAGTGCACGGCGGTGTAATTGCCGCTTTGATCGACAAGGCAGGCACCACCGCTGCTTGGGCCTATGCGGATATACCCAAAGGAACCAAAGGCGCCACTGTTTCCATGAATGTCAATTTTCTAGAGGGGGCGATAACAGATATGATGGCCGTGGCTCGGACGGTCCGCCGAGGCGGTTCTATCGTTGTGGTGGATGTGGACGTCCTGAATGACCAAGGCGGCAAAGTCGCCAAGGGCATGGTCACCTATAAACTTTCACGGCCAAAATCATGAGTAGTGACAGAGCGCGAGTTGACATATTTCACCCGGTGGCCCAAGGGCATTTAGATCACAGAATTTACTAGAAATTTTCCGTATGTAGTGCACAAAACCTGAACCGTATCGCCTCTAGTACGGACCGTTTTCAGCAACGGAATAGCCTGTGTCTCGACCAAAAAATCATCAAATATTCGCTCCCAAATGACAGGAGTATCCCCCGGACTGCTTGCGGAAGCCGCGTGAAGCGGCCAACGGATGACCAAACTGCTGTGGGAAATGGGGAGAGAGCAGCTAGGTTTCTACAGCGCATCCGCAATAGCCTGAGCCAAAGAGCCCGTATCCGCCTGTCCGCCCAAATCTGGCGTTCGTACCGAACCGTCTGCCAGAACGGTAGCGATGGAGAATTCAATATCACGGGCGGCAGCTCCTTCGCCAAGATGATCCAGCATCATTGCTCCTGTCCAGATTTGGGCAATTGGATTGGCTATCGCTTTGCCAGCGATATCGGGCGCAGAGCCGTGTACCGGTTCAAACATAGACGGAAACTCGCCAGCAGGGTTCAAGTTGGCAGCAGGGGCCAAACCCATGCCGCCAACCACCGCGGCGCCCAGATCAGAAAGAATGTCCCCAAAAAGGTTGGAGCCCACAACGACATCAAACCAGTCCGGGTGTTGAACAAAGTGCGCAGAAAGGATGTCAATATGGAACTGGTCTGCTTCGATGTCGGGATATTGTTCAGCCATAGCGGCGAACCGTTCATCCCAATAGGGCATTGTGTGAATAATACCGTTTGATTTGGTAGCAGAAGTGACCCGCCCTTTCCGGTTCTGCTCTGCCGCTCGTTTACTAGCTATTTCAAATGCATGACGTAGGATGCGGTCTACACCGTGGCGAGTAAAAACAGCCTCCTGGATCACCATTTCGCGAGCCGTACCCTCGTAGATTCGGCCGCCCATCCGGGAATATTCCCCTTCGGCGTTCTCACGCACGATAACGAGGTCAATGTCGCCAGCGACGCGTCCCCGCAACGGACTGTCAACACCCTTGAAAAGTTTTAATGGCCGCACATTTGCGTACTGATCAAAGGCGCGTCGTATGGGGATCAACAACCCCCATAACGAAATATGGTCCGCTACGCCGGGATAACCGACAGCACCTAAAAAGATGCCGTCAAAGTCCGCCAATTGGTCTGGGCCATCTTCAGGCATCATGTCGCCCAGCTTGCTATAACGTTCACAGCTCCAATCAAATTCGGACCATTTAAAAGCGAAGCCATGCTTGGTCCCTACCTTTTCCAACACTTGAGCTGCCGCGGGCACCACTTCATGACCGATACCGTCACCAGGAATTAGGGCAATCTTATAGGTCCTGTTGATCACGGGGCAGCTCCATTGTTTAAGGCTTGTCGCGAATAGTGTAACGGCTCCATTCTATCGCCGACAGTAATAAGGAGGATCAAGCCATGGATAAAATTTTTGATACGGCGAATCTGCAACAAATATTCCTAGACATTCTAGTCTGGATGCAAACCCACGCCCTAAACTTAGACAGCGTCGTACAATTGTGCGCAGTGGCGGTTACCTTCTTGCTGGCGTGGCGCATGTCACCCACCGTTCGGCAAGGCATCAACTGGCTGGGTGATTTGCGCGGCGCAGAAAGTTGGCTAATCGTTGCCGGGGAACGCTTATCGGTCCTAGCGCTGCCCTTTACTTGGCTAGTATTACAATGGATCTTGGTCCTGGCAGCCGATGCAACCGGCTGGCCACATTATCTACTAACCATTACCACTAGCCTGTTGTCCGCCTGGATCGTTATCCGGCTGGCGACGTCTCTGATCCGAGAACCGACACTGGCCAAGGCGGTTTCTATTGCCGCCTGGAGCATCGCCGCACTAAATATCGTCGGCCTGCTAGATCCAACTGTCGTGTTACTGGATGGATTGGCCATCAATGTCGGTCTACTGCGGATTTCTGTGCTGACTGTGATCAAGGGAGCCATTACGCTGAGTGTTCTTGTTTGGGCCGCTATGCTGTTAGCCCGGATGACGGAGCAGCGGATATCTAACATCCCCTCGTTAACGCCTTCCTTGCAGGTGCTCCTCACTAAACTGGTTAAGATCGCACTCGTCGCCGTGGCCGTGCTGATTGCTGTTAGCGCTGTTGGCATCGATCTGACTGCTTTTGCTGTTTTTGGCGGCGCCGTCGGCGTGGGCCTTGGTCTTGGCCTGCAGAAATCGATTGCCAACCTGATCAGCGGTGTCATGATCCTGTTGGATAAATCCATCAAGCCGGGCGATGTTATTGAAGTAGGGCAGACTTATGGACAGGTGAAATCGCTAGGTGGACGTTATGCCAGTGTGATCACTCGCGACGGTGTAGAGCATTTGATACCGAACGAAGAATTGATCGCACAACAGGTCTCCAACTGGACCCATTCAAGCGATGAAATTCGCCTTCATATTCCTGTAGGTGTCTCCTATAACGCCGATGTTAACCGGGCAATGGAGCTGATGTTAGAAGCCGCAACGGAAACAGAGCGAGTAATAACCACCCCATCGCCGGCAGCACAAATGAAATGCTTCGGTGAAAGTTCCGTGGATCTAGAATTACGGGTCTGGATCAACGATCCCATGGAGGGTGTTGCCAACGTTAAGAGCCAGATATTGCTTCGAATTTGGGAAAAATTCTGCGCCCAGGGTGTAGAACTCCCCTTCCCTCAAAGGGATTTACACATCAAATCCGCTATTCCGCTGCAGTTGGTCAATTGACACCGCTACCGTCCCATGGAGAAACCGTTGAGAATAGCAAATTTGGAAATAACATGAAGTCGTTCGTCCTTTCTTTTGTTGCGATGGATCGCCCCGGTTTAGTAGAAAAGCTGTCGCAAACCTTGACGGTAGCAGGAGGTAATTGGTTAGAAAGCCGAATGGCCCGGCTAGCCGAAAAATTTGATGACATCGCTCTCTTGGATATATCACGTGAGATGGAATCGGTTTTCAGCCAACCGCCATTGGCAATAAAAAAATCAGGGTTTCACCCTAATACTCGAAACAACAGAGGCAAAAATTGGTCTAGACGGTTCTGTGTTTAATCTGGAAATGTTGGGTCCTGACCACCCTGGAATAGTCCACGAAATCACCCAATGTCTGGCCCAATTAAGCGCCAGTGTGGAAGAAATGGAGACCGGTCTGCAACGTGCACCTATGGGAGGTGATATGCTTTTTCAGGCGCAAGCTCGGGTTCACGCCCCAACAGGCTTGAAGGCGGATGACCTACGGAACGCCCTTGAATATCTGGCTGGATCATTGATGGTCGAAAAAAATTTGAGCGATGGTAACATCTAGAATGGCAACCAAACGGAGCGCCTTGCAAACAGGGCTAGGCGAA
>CAZDQC010000141.1:4564-8640 GCA_964507245.1 uncultured Rhodospirillaceae bacterium | reverse complement strand
TTTCGCCGCCGCGCTACCGATGCCGCCCGAGCCACCAGTGATAATCGCAACCTTGTCGTTTAACTTACCCATGACAAACCCTCCTGTTCATTCGTTGATCTAGTTCAGAGTAGTGGATCAAAACGCTTGTCCGTAGATGATTTGGGGACGATAGAGGAATAATTGCACTCCTTGGAACCTCGTATAGCGCAATGTTGGCGGATGGTTGATACACCTAGGTACCGAGAAAAAGGCGGCTCTGTAGCCGCCCGGTGGAAAATCGGATCGGTCGGGATGTTCTGCCACCCCTATTAGCGTAGCGGTTGGCGCTGTGTGATTATCCTTCATACCGTTGCACGAAAATATATTCCAGCATTTCGCACATCCCGAAGTCCTTTTTTGGGGCAGCCGATTCGACCGCAGACGTCATCGCATCAGGGGATAACTCATCAGCAAGGGTGCGCAACAAACCTCCTTCATGGTCCAAGCATACGGTTGGCGCTAACTGTGGAGGCGGGATAAAGTGCTTGTCAGCAAGAACTTCGGCCAATAGAAGCAGGGGTCCGCAATCGGCGGGTGACTATCAATCCCAAGTGCTTCGATATTTTGAGGTTTCTGATAATGCAACGGAGTCGTTTGCCCATGAGCAGCAAACTTTTCTCGCCGTTCACCATGCGCGGCATGACGATCGACAACCGCACCATCGTGTCGCCGATGTGCGAATACAGTGCCATCGACGGTAATGCGCAGGACTGGCATCTGATGCATCTCGGCCAATTTGCAACAGGCGGCTTTGGTCTTGTCATCACCGAGGCGGCTTCTGTGGAACCTCGCGGCAGGATTACGCCGCAAGATCTCGGCCTGTGGTGTGACGAGAACGAGGAGGCGCTGGGCCAAGTTATACGGTTCTGCAAGAAATTTGGTCAGGCGAAGATGGGTATCCAACTCGCACATGCCGGCCGCAAGGCGTCGTGTAACCGACCCTGGGAAGGACGCGACCCCTTGCGGGCCAACCAAAATCCATGGCAGACGATCAGCAGCGCTGCCAATCCGCACGATGTTGGCTGGCACACCCCAAAAATGATGGACCGAGAGGATATGGATATTGTAAAGGCCGCTTTCGTCGAGGCGACGAAGCGGTCGGACCGGCTTGGCTTTGACGTGATGGAGGTTCATAGCGCCCACGGTTATCTACTCCACGAATTCCTGTCTCCGATTGCTAATACCCGAAACGACGAGTACGGCGGTTCGATCGACAATCGAATGCGCTATCCACTAGAGGTGTTTATGGCAATACGGGAGATTTGGCCGGAATCAAAGCCGATAGGCCTACGCCTCTCAACAACTGACTGGACCGACAATGGTTGGTCAACCGAGGAATCAGTTATCTATGCAGAGAAACTAAAGGCGCTAGGCTGCGACTACATCTGCGCGTCGAGTGGCGGTATTTCGGAACAACAGCGGATCGAATTGGGTGAGGGCTACCAGGTCAGATTTGCAGAGAAAATTCGCAAAGAGATAAACATTCCGACCATGGCGGTAGGCATGATCTATGATCCTCACCACGCGGAGAAAGTTGTTGCCGAAGGCCAGGCAGATATGGTCGCCTTGGCCCGCGGCCTGCTCTTTGACCCTCACTGGGCGGTGCGTGCCGCCGCCGCGCTCGACGTGGAAACTAGTTCGCCGCCGCAATACGAACGGGCCTACGGATTCCAATTCCTGCGTAATAAGGAGCGCGAATGGGCATGGCCACGCCCGACTGAAGCGGCCGAATAAATAGTGGTTATCTTGCCAGGTAACTAGTGGCCAAACGAGTATGTTGGCCGGGATTAGACTCGTGATATTCTCGCCAATTTCCCAATCCTTTCCTAAGGTATCCATTCATAGCTATCAACATCCGGCTGAAGGCCCTATAAATGGTCTGGAGTTTATCTATGGCAAACCATATTGCCAGGCGTTTGAGGCGGCGTCGTGGCTGCTATATTAGGTGGGTCGGGCAGAGAAAGGGCGTGGTAATAATTCAGGTGTTAGGTGCAGGTAGCAAAAATACCTAGGCGCGCGCTTCCGCAAGCAGGCACAAAATCTCAAACATTAACGTGGCGCCGACTAGAGCGGTATTACCAGATGGGTCGAATGGTGGTGAAACCTCGACCACGTCGCCGCCGATCAAATTGCAACCTCTAAGACCGCGCAACATGCACTGGGCTTCATGTGTGGTATAGCCGCCGACTTCGGGGGTTCCGGTGCCCGGCGCGTAGACGGGGTCGAGACCATCAACATCAAAACTAATATAAGTTGGATTATCACCAATGACTCGGCGAGTCTCCTCGATGACTTTGTCTACCCCAATTTTGAAAAACTCTTCAATGTAGATAACCCGCATCCCACTATCATGAGAGAATTGATGATAGTCACCACCAGAGGTGGAGCCGCGGATACCAATTTGTATTGTTCGCTTTGGATCTAGTAAGCCTTCTTCAACCGCACGGCGAAAGGGTGTGCCGTGATGAAGTTTTTCGCCGTGATAAGCGTCGTCCGCCGTGTCCGTATGCGCATCGAAATGAACCATTCCGACTGGTTGCTTCTTCGCTATTGCGCGGAAGATTGGTAGCGTAATTAGATGATCTCCTCCGCAAGAGAGCGGCGTTACACCGGCAGCTGCAAGAGGTTCGAAAAAATTAGTGATAAGGTTGAGAGCCTTGAGCAAATTGACTGGATTGACCGGCGTATCCCCAGCGTCGCCGATCCGGCAAAGTTCAAACGGATTAACTCCGGTAACGTGATGGACCCGGCGGATCAAGCTTGACATATTGCGTACTTCGCGCGGCCCGTGGCGCGCACCTGGGCGGTTAGTTACCCCTCCATCAAAAGGAATACCGATCATAGCTATATCAAGTTTTGTGGCATTTTCGACATAGGGAACCCGCATAAAAGTGGGGATGCCTGAGTAGCGGGGGTAAAGCGTGTGATCTGGTGGTTGAAAGATTGTGTCGTCGTCCATCTGCTAACCCCTAGATTAGTATTGTGATGCTTAGCCAATTCTTACCCATCAACCCCCAGCAGCTATAACTGACGAACCGCATAAATCATAGCGCGCTACGGTCCTCGACAATCAGGCAGAAAAAAACAGGCCGAAGATAATGGCGTGCGACCTACGCACCCCGAAATTTCGGTTTTTCCTTATTAAGGAAAGAAGCAATAGCATGCGGCGCGTCATGTGTTAGCATCATTGAGGCTACACTCACTGACTCCTTGTCTAGTTGGGTTTCCATCGTGTCGGAAAAGGCAGTCTGTAAGAGACGTTTTAATCCGCCGAACGCCTTAGTTGGTCCAGTTGCAAAAACGCCTGCTATCTTTCGGGCCTCACTCGCAAGTTCGTCAGCCGAAACGACCTTGTTTACCAAACCCCACTCCAGAGCTTCATCTGGGCTGAGCACTCGGTTGGTCATCGCCAGCTCTTTGGCGCGTAATAATCCGACGTGCTTCGCAAGAAAATAGGTTGAAGAACCATCTGGAGTTAGAGCTGAAGCAGTATAAGCAGAAACAAATTTTGCCCTATCTGAAGCAATTACGTAATCGCCAGCCAGGGCTAGCGAGAAACCACCGCCACCGGCCGCACCATTAACTGCCACTACGAGTGGTGCATCCATTTGCGAAAACCGCGTTACAGCAGCATGAATCATAGTGGCCATTTCTAGAATTTGCGCTTCACCATGGCTGCACATTTCTGTCAGAACAGCTAAATCGGCACCCGCGCAGAATAGTTTACCTCGCCCAGTAAGTATCGCTGCCCGGATCGATTTGTTGGTCGAACACTCGATCGATACGGAAAATAACTCCTCAATCATCTTCATATTCAGAGTATTTGCGTTATCCGGACGGTTAAGCGTGATGGTTGCAACACTGTTCGTAATTTCGAAATCGATAGTTTCATATTCCATGACGTTGATCTCCCTAGCAGAAATCCAAGGGTGGCTGACGCATCTGGGCGGGACAAAGGCTCGGATAAATAGCATTACTGCCTTCCGGCCCCTAAATTCACTGTCACCGGCAATCAGTCCTAACAGATCTGGTGCCCGCCCAATTGACAGTTCACA
>CAZDQC010000141.1:0-4464 GCA_964507245.1 uncultured Rhodospirillaceae bacterium | reverse complement strand
GTCGGCACCGGGCAGCTGATAGCTCAACCCTATATCGGCACCAAGCTCGCCGAGTTTGGTGCTGAGGTGGTGCATGTCGAGAAACCGGGCGGCGACGTATTTCGCTTCACCGCACCGCAGTTAGAGCGCGGGCCGCGTCCGCATGGTTGCGATGAGGCCGAAGTCACAAAGAATAAGCTGTCAATGGGGCTTGATTTCAAGAAGGCGCGGGGGATCGAGTTGCTGATGGCCTTGTGGAAGATTTCTGACGTGTGGATGGAGTCGTCGGCGCCCGGTACGCTCGAACGCAACGGTATCACTAACGCGCTCGCACTGGCTGTCAATCCGCGCCTTGTGATAGTGAGAGTCAGCACCTATGGACAGTACGGTAAGGAGGAGTACCTTGGACGGCCTGGCTACGATGCAATTGCGCAGGCCTATGGAGGGATGATGAACTTGACGGGGGATCCTGCAGGTCCGCCGCAGCGTGCCAAATCCTATACCGGCGACTACATCACCGCGCTCACTGGCTGGGCGGCAACGATGATGGGGTTATGGGAGGTCATGAAGACCGGGCAAGGCCAGGTGATCGACCTAGCGCAATATGAGGCGGTTGCTCAGACTAACGGTAACACGCTTCCGCTTTTCACCGGTGAGGGTGTAGAATACGGGCATACCGGCAACCGGCCGCCGGGCTTCCAACCATACGACACGTTCAAGTGCAGCGACGGCTGGGTTTATATCGGCGCGCTCGGTGGTGCGATCTATGACCGAGTTCCGAGATTTCTCGGCCTCGACCCTATGGAGTATAGTTATGATGAATGCTCTAAGGATGCCGCTGCAGTCAGCTCCGAAAAGGGGCGCGAACTTGACCAGCGGCTACGAGACTATTGCACTGCTCATACTGCGCTTGAGGTGGAAACGGCGCTGAACGACGCAAAGATTGGCTGCGCGCGCGTTTTCAACGTGCGTGATCAATATAACGATGAGCACTACGCGGCTCGCGACATGACCGTTCCGGTACTTGATCGCCAGTCGGGCGTGCCGATCCGTGTATTTGGCGTCGTGCCGAAAATGTCACTGACGCCAGGACGCATCTGGCGGGGCGCGCCGTCGATTGGTGATGACACTACGGACATTCTCACTACGATGCTGGGCCTATCGGACGCCGAGGTCGAGGATTTATATGCCGACCAAGTAGTCCACCGCGTCGAGCCGTTCACGGAGTCACAAGTTACTTCGGTAAATCCATAGTAATGTCACCCTGCGCAGTGGTTAAAGGCCTTTTGTCGCGTAAAGACAACATATTAGACGGGATTAAGATCTGAAAATAGTAATTCGTCCCGAAGCCCTAAAACACGGATAGAGGAAGGTTCCTCACGGAAAATATTGAAAAGTCCGAAAGCAGACGAGCAGCGTGTTTCGTGGGATAGGTGTAGCCCCTTTTGATTTGAGGCCGGTAACCGTAAAATCATGTCCCAGCGAAAACCTATGTTTTCTGAAAGTAGACCTGCAAAATGCCAATTATGTTATGCTATGGGCCGGCCACAGGACATTGTGGGTAGAGCTATGACAGTCAGTGCGCAAATTTCGGAGGGCCCGGGCATCAATCGGGCCGAATTACTGGCTCGAGCGGCGTCGTTGACGTCATTAATCGAGCGATCCGCCGCGGAATCAGAAGCCCTAGGCACTTTGGCACCTGAGGTGGTGGCGGCGTTGCACCAAGCGGGCCTGTTCAGTCTGTGGAGTGCAGGCGAAGTCGGCGGCTACGACATTGATCTTGTCAATCAGCTTGAAATTCTGGTGACCTTGGCTCGGGCCGATATGTCGACCTGCTGGAGCTTGATGATCGGTGCTTCCTCCAGCGCCGTAATGGCGGCATTTCTGCCCGACGAAGGCGTTGCGCAATTGTTCGGCCACGGCGCCTGGCCGACGGCAGCGTCTTCACTTGCTCCGTCTGGTCGGGCCTGGCGTAACGCCGGTGGTTACCGGGTGAGAGGACGCTGGGGTTTCGGGAGCGGCATACATCATGCCCGCGGTGTCATGGCCAAATGCTTGGTCGAGGAAGCCGGTAATGCGGACGGGCCGCAGCAGATCGCCGCATTCGTACCGCTTGACGAAGTCGAAATCTTGGATGACTGGAATGTTAGCGGTCTGCGCGGCAGCGGCAGTAATTCCTATATCATCGACGATGTCTTTGTGCCCGACTGCTTTGTTGCCGTTATTCGGCCGCTCACACAATATCGCGGTGGTTCCAGGGCCTCTGTTCTACATCTTAGATTGCCGATCGAGCATGGCGCAGTGGCTCTCGGAGGCGCCCGCCGCGCTCTCGACGAAGTAGTCCAACAGGCCGCCAACAAGCGACGGCTGATGGAGACCCGCACGGTTGCTGATACCCAATTGTTTCAGGTTGAATTGGGCCGGATGGAGGCGCAATACGCTAGTCTAATTGCGGGCACGCGCGCAGCGGCTGCAGCTTTTGACGAGGCACTTTCTGGCCCGGAGGCGGGGTTGGTTGGCGCGGCAGCAAATATGCGCGCAATCTGTGCCCATGTCACTGAAGCATGCCAGACGATCGTAGCTCGTTGCTTGCGGCAAGCCGGCGCAGGCGCCATCATGCCCGGCAATCCGCTGGAGCGTTTGCAACGCGACATGACAGTGGCCGCACAGCACTATATGATTGGCGACAACGCGTATGAGACACTGGGCCGGCGGCAACTAGGCATGGCTCCATGATATCTGAGCATGGAATTGTGCGAGGAAGAAAGGAACGTATGTTATGGGTATGAAACTTTCACACGCCTTTATCGACGTCGCTGACCTTAATAAGGTTGCACCTTTTTATACCGATGTCCTAGGTTTTATGATCACTGACCGGGGTCACATCAATGGTGAAATCGAAGCCATATTTATGAGCCAGGATCCCGATAACCATCATCAGATTGCTCTGGCCCAAACATTGCCGGAAAAAAATAGTGAGCAGAATTTGGGGCATGTCGCCTTTCGTGCGGAATCCCTGGATGATCTACGGGCGCTGAAAAACCGTCTGATTTCGGAAGGTATCAAAATAGGCCGCGAGATTTCACACGGCAATGCCTGGTCGCTCTATTTTGCCGATCCTGAAGGCAATGGCGTCGAGTGCTTCGTCGATACCCCCTTTCACGTTAGCCAGCCACAGGTTAAGCCAACCGATATCGATCTTGATGACGAGGCGCTATTGGCTAAGACCAGGGACGATTTTTCCCAAGAACCAGAATTCGGCTCCTATACTGACTGGCAAGAGGCAATGCGCCGCAGGCTGGCTGACTAGCATACGCGTTTTGCATGCAATAGATGTTTGGTGTGTTCTGCGAAATTCCAAGTCTGTATAGCGCCGTTGGCGAAGGTATCTAATTGATCGAGCGAAATGGTTGACATTCGGTTGTCGTTAAAGCCTTCGCGGAGGGTAAGCCGTTGCAGACAGTGGCGGGCGGTTCTGGCTTTTGTGGTCTTATCTTTCGACAGCGTCCATGAAGCGCTGGAGGGTCTCGATCTGTTCATCGAAGGTTGGCAACCGATACATTGGATAGAGCATAACCATCTGCGCCCCGAGTCGACGCTATCCGTCAGCGGCATCGGCCCATAGTTGTGGATCGGCTTCATGCACGCGTAGCCACCCTTCCACCCCGAATGTTGATGGATCGTGTTCAAAGGCCTTTAGATGGCCATGCAGATCAGAAAGTTTTGCGTCGGCCTGTTCATCTGGCGCCATGATAGGCATCCAACCCTCACCAATCCGCGCGGCACGCTGTACGACGGCGTCGGACGATCCGCCAAACCAGATTGGAATTGGCTGCTGCACGGGTCGTGGTACGATGTTGACCTCTTGGAGATCGTGAAAACCGCCAGAATAGGTCACGAGGTCTTCTGTCCACAATCTGCGAAGGACTTCGACCTGTTCTTCTTGACGGGCACCTCGGGTCTTCCAATCTGTGTCCAGCGAGGCATACTCGATGTGGTTCCAGCCTACCCCTATACCAAGCCTAAGTCTTCCTTCGCTCAGGATATCGGTCTCTGTGGCCTGTTTGGCGACCACTCCCGTCTGCCGTTGAGGTAGAATTAATACGCCACTGGAGAGCTTGATCGATTTTGTTACAGCAGCAAGAAAGGTCAGGGTCGTGAAGGTTTCGTGAAACGGATCGGTCTCGTTGTAGAGCGGTGTCCAGCCGTCCCGTCCTTTAGCACCGTAGACATGGTCAGGCACCTTGATATAGGCATATCCAAGATCCTCGGCGGCTTGCGCCCAGTCTCGGATCTTTACAGGATCACCGCCAATATCTCGCGTTGGGAAAAGAGCATTCAATTGCATCGAGGGCACCATAGTTTGAAAAAAGAAAAATGCAAAAATTTGAGGTTACGAGCATGAGTTTTATCTTCATGCATAACCTAAAGGCCGTAGGTTCAAATCCTACCTCCGTAACCAAATAAAAGCCCGTTAAGTCATAT
>CAZDQC010000140.1:0-8820 GCA_964507245.1 uncultured Rhodospirillaceae bacterium | reverse complement strand
CCGCCGATAATCCGGGCGGTCTGTTGGGCCCGCTGCAACGGACTGACGTGCCAAAAGGCACCGTCCAATTCCTTGGGCGGGCGGAGACCCGCTAGCGCTGCACGGCCCTGGTTCGTTAGGGAAATATCGGCCCGACCGGTCAAACGTCCTTCGCCATTCCATGCCGTGCGCCCGTGGCGGATCATGCCCAGAAGGGTCATGGAATTGCCTTTCCCAATAAATTGGCGGCCGCCTGGACCGTACGCTCCCGCGATACAAATTCCTGAGCGCCTCTAGATAGTTTATTGCGCAGGTCTACATCATCAAGCAACCGGCCGATGGCCCTGGCAAATGCGACATCGTCTCCAGGCGGCGTCAACAAGCCAGTGCGGCCGTCTAAGACAACATCCGGTATACCACGTTCATTGCCAGCCACTACCGGCAGACCGGACGCCTGGGCTTCCAAATACGCCATGCCGTAGGCCTCACCAACACCGGGCCAAGTATATAGATCGCAACAGCAATAAACTTCACGCAACTTAGAATTGGGCGCTGCACCGTACAGTTTCGTTCTATCCTGCACCGGTGCAAAGGCTTCTACCACCTGACCTCGAGCCGCGCCGTCGCCTAGAACCAAAAGCTGAATATCGTCCCGATCCAAGTGGTGCAAGGCCGCACCAAGACGTTGATAGGATTGCAATTTATCCCCTGGACGCATCATGCCAACCGCCAACAGCCAATACTTCGAAGGATCCACTCCGTAGAATTGCGCAACCCTCTTTCGGTTTTGCTCCACCCCCACGAACGGCGCGGTGTCCAAAAAGGGGGGCAAGAACACCAGCTCATGATCAGCCCGGATCAAAGGCTGTACGCAGGCCATGTCCAGGCGCGTCATGCAAAATACCAAGTCGGCTGCCGCGATGGCACGGCCGGCCGCCTGATGGCCCATACCCCATGGTCCGCCGGCTTGCTTCGGCGCAAATGAGGCTTCCGCCACCAAATAAGGGATGCCAAGGGATGCCGCGACCCTAGGGCCCAGCCAATCCGGTGCCTTATGATAAAGATGATAGGTAAACCAAGCAGTGGGCTGTGCGCCGCGCGGCATAGCCTGATAATGGGCAATCAAATCGTCCGCCAGAGATAGGCCTGCATCCCGTAAGGTCGCTTGGTGTGCGGGGTCCCCCTGTCCGTCGTAGGCACGGAAATCCGACGCCACGTGTACGACCGCTCCCATGGCTTCCAGCGCCTGGATCAATAATTGACCCATGCGTCGGTCACCAGAAGGTATTGGATGATTGGGCGCCTTCAGGGGCGCATAAAAGGCAATGCGCCGCGCAGGCATCACGCTTTCCGTGCGACCTTAACGGCGGCATTAGCGGCTTGTGCGGGTAATCCAAACTTCTCTGTCACTCGTTCTATACATTGGTCATGGGAAAATTCTAGCTGCACCCGGGATTGTCCCGCCTGCCCTAGTTCATGACGCCGCGCAGGATCGCCGATCAAAGATACTAGGGCATTGCTTAACCCGAGGCGGTCGTTGGGTTCCACCAACAAACCGGTTTCTTCGTGGATAATCAACTCCGGTATAGCCGACACATTGGTGGCTATACAGGCCAGGCCCTGGCTATTCGCTTCCATCAGAACATTCGGCAAACCATCACGATCTCCATCCGGGGCGATGCGGCTCGCCAGGACGAACACATCGGATTGCCTCATGGCTTCCATCACGATTGCCTGCGGCTGAGCGCCATGCCAAGTAATACGATCGGCAATGCCCGCCTTCACCGCCTGGTCCTTCAATTGCGGCAATAGCGTGCCGTCGCCGATGTGATCGAGTTGCCAATGGATGCTGCCAGGCAGCATAGCCAGGGAGGCTATCAGATCGTCGTACCCCTTTTTGCCAACCGCTCGGCCCACTGACAATATCCGAACAGGATCCTCAATATCGGCACCATCACGCCGCCCCATCGCACTTTGGGGTGGAGGAAACTGTTCCAGATCAATGCCGTGATATGTTAGGACGACAGTGCCCTTGGCGTTTTCTAATGGCGCCAAAATTGCCAGATGATCCCGCGCCACTTGGCTGCAGGTAGTTACCCAGCTGACATCTGCCAATTTTTCCCGCTTCTCCCATTCCGGTGTTGTCCAAACGTCCTTAGCATGCGCTGAACAACTCCATGACCGGCCAGTCAGATTTGCAGCGTAGCGTGCAACAGAGGCCGGCGTGTGCAGGAAATGAGCATGGAGGTGAGAAACATCGGCCTCTAATTCTGCCGCCAGCACCATCGCCTGGCCGAAGCGACGCACCCGGTTCGGCGTGGGATCGCGGCGCAGGTCGGCCAACCATTGACGCCGAGCCCCATCGAAACCTGGCATGCGGCGCACCAGCAACCATGCGCGCCAAACACGCATAGGTTCCTGATAGAGATATTCCGGCAAATAGTTGACGGATGCGCTAATTCGTCGATGCACAGGATGAATGGTACTGTCCGAGGGATGGCGTAAGGAAATGACTCGAATTTCCAATCCCCGCCGTTCTAAAGACTCAATCTCCTGTGCGATAAAGGTCTCAGATAGCCGTGGATAACCCTTTACGATGAAGGCCACAGGTGTGATGGCATTTTCTTTCATTCTGACGATCGTCACGACGAACGGGTATCGGAAAACAATCTAATCGCCGGATGACGCTTTTGCACGTTGTATTGTTTGTCCCAACCGCGTCTGTGTGGCTTCAGCGACCGTGGTGGGTTCCATTAGCCATGGCGCGACCAATCGGTTGACGTTATCCAGGCCTTCCAACAAGCCTGGCACGATGACATCTCGGGGGCGGTTTTGATAAGGCAACTCCCGCAAGGCTTTGCCCATGACATCAACATCACGCTTGCCATCATCCTCCAACATGCGCGCCAGTCCTAGTTCCTGGGCCCGACTTGCGCGGATAAATTGCTCCATGCGCGGTCGGGTGCGCGGGATGATTAGGGCCCGCTTATTGAAGCTGAGGATCTCGCAAAATGTATTGTAGCCGCCCATAGCCACAACACCGATGGCGTTATCTTCCAACTCCTCCAATTTAGCGTCAAAGGTAATAGCTTGCACCCGACTTAGTTTGTTAGCGCGGTCGATAAACTCTGCCTGGGTTTCAGGCTGCATGAAAGGACCCAGGACCACCAGGGCCGGGTAAAGCATGCGGCCGTCCGCCTCATAGGCACGCAGCACCCAATCTATTAACGCTTCGCCGTCACCGCCGCCGCCTGTAGTGACCAAGACATAAGGCTCGGAAACAATTTCTGGCAACGGCCTTGTCGAGGGCCCTGTTGGCGCCTGACGGGGTAAATAACCCGTATAGGTCATACGACGTCGCACCTGACGCGGCACTTGCAGCCCCTTTAAGGGATCACAGATTTGCGGCAGGCCATAAACCCAAATTTCATCATACAAATCACTCAATGCAGGCATGACTTTCTTGCGGCGCCATTCTGGCACCAACATTGACGGATCATCCATAATATCGCGCAGACCCAACACAAGACGCGTGCCCCGGCGCTTTAACATGCGCAATGTATCTTCTACTTCCCCGCGCAGGCCCATGGGCTCCTTGTCAACGATCATGATGTCAGGAGCAAATATATCGGCGGTATGCTTTATGATCTGCGCCCGCATGTGGATGGTCTGCTCAAAATTTATGCCTAGGTTCAACGAAGTATACTCGCCGTTGCGTAGCTTGATGACTCCGGGAACACGCACAAAATCAACCCGCGAGCGGAAATCGAAGCTGCCAATGATGGGTGAACCGGAAAGGATCAATGCGGATAAATCCGGGTATTCGCGCACCAGGGAATGGGCAATGGTGCTACATCGACGTAGATGACCCAAACCCATGGTATCATGGCTATAGATCAAGATACGGGAGCCCTGCATCCCTTCTAGCGTGCCTTTTGGCATGCCACATATCTCCCCTTCAGCGTCTCCGCTTCGAAATTCGCCGGGGACTATGCCATGTCGGGCTACGAACAAAAAGTAACTTTTTGATTTGAGAAGCGTTTACCGAAACCCTGCCTAGCGCTAATCTACTACCCCCAAGTAAGTTGAACAGATACATCGTTTTCCGGGGAGCTGGTAAGGCCAATGGAAAAGACAGTTTTTGGTTATGTCTGGCGGTATTCACGTCAGCAACAGATAATTATGACATTGATGTCTGCCGCATCGCTTCCTTTTCTGTACCTATATTACGAAGTACCGAAAACTATTATAAATCAGGCCATCCAAGGCATCGGGATCGAATACCCATTAAATATATCAAAAAAACTGACGTTCTCCGCGGTCGGCATGGAAATACCGTTACTTGGGCCTTTCGACCTGATCATTGAACAAACACCCTATCTTTTTATTTTATGTGCATTGTTCCTAATACTAGTTGGTGTCAATCAGGGCTTTAAATTTGTAATTAATATTTATAAGGGCCTGACTGGCGAACGAATGCTACGCCGCCTGCGGTTTGAACTTTATGGTCGCGTCCTGCGTTTTCCACTGCCCGTTTTTGGAAAAATGAGCCAAGGCGAAATCATTCCCATGATTACTTCGGAGGTTGAGCCACTGGGAGGTTTTATTGGCAATGCATTTTCGTTGCCTGCATTTCAGGGAGGTTATCTAGCAACTATTTTGGCCTTTTTGTTTGTTCAGGATTGGCGCATGGCAGTTGCGGCAGTTGCACTTTATCCGCTGCAGTTGTGGTTAATCCCAAAATTACAAATGAAGGTAAACCTATTAGGCAAAGAGCGCGTAGCACGTGTGCGTCGTTTGTCTGAAAGGATAGGCGAGACAGTCCAAGGGGTGCAGGAAGCACACGCCCACGATAACTCAAATTTCTTGTTAACTGATTTTTCCGATCAACTGTATTGGATTTATGGGGTACGGGAACGTATCTATCGTCAAAAGTTTGTTATAAAATTTCTGAATAATTCCATTCAACAATTGGGACCCTTTTGCTTCTACTCCATCGGTGGTTATTTCGTAATACATGGCCAATTGGAAGTTGGCACCTTGGTCGCAGCTATTGCTGCTCATAAAGATTTAGCAGCACCTTGGAAAGAGCTGCTGGCGTATTATCAGATGCAGGCGGATGCCTCGATCAAATATGAACAGGTTGTAAGCCAGTTTAGTCCTGCGGGCATTCGTGAGCCAGAATACCAGATGGTAGAACCTGATAAGTTGGAACCCCTTACAGGCGAATTGGCGGCATCGAATCTAACCCTAATTGATGACCAAGAAGCTCCGGTCGTTGATGGTGTTTCACTGCGCCTTTCGCTTAACAAGCGATACGCAATTGTGGGATCCGGTGGTAGCGGCAAGGAAGAGTTGACCCTGTTACTGGCTCGGCTGTTAGATCCTAACGGCGGCACCATAAACATTGGCGGCATAGATGCGGCAATCATGTCGGAGGCAGTGACCGGTCGCCGCATCTCATATGTTGGTGCGTCCTCCTTTGTCTTTGCGGGTACGATTTCAGCAAATCTATTTCTCGGATTGAAACATCGGCCTCAGCGGCAACTTGAGTACGATGACATCGCCGCAAATCAACGGGCTAGCTATATTGACGAAGCTAGACGTTCGGGCAATATCGATTACGATATTGAAGCCGACTGGGTAGATTATGCTGCCGCTGGAGTGGACGATCCCGCAGATTTAAGCCGGATGGGCTTGGCTGCTCTAAGACAGATAGGGATGGAAGAGGAGGTCTATCAATTTGGTCTCAGAGGCGTAGTCAACCCCAAAGCACAACCGAATTTAGCAACGACTATTTTGCGAGCCCGAGCCGGCCTGCGGGATCACATGAACGCCGACCCCGCCCTCTTGGATCTGGTAGAGGCATTTGACGTCAATGCCTATAACCTCAATGCTTCCGTGGGTGAAAATCTGATGTTTGGTAACCCCGTGGGCAGTGCATTTGACGTAGAGCATCTAGCAAATCATGCCTATGTGCTGGATGTGTTAGAGCAAGTGGGCCTGACGGAACAATTTTTATCGGTGGGTTATCAGGTCGCTTCCACAATGGTGGAATTGTTCGCCGATTTGCCCTCTGATCATGAACTATTTCAGCAATTCAGTTTTATTTCGGCGGAGGAACTGCCTGACATCCAGGCACTGCTACAGCGCAGCGACCGCGACAATTTGGGCGCCCTATCTGATGAGGACCGCCACATTTTGATGTCGCTGCCGTTTAAGTTAATCCCCGCCCGGCATCGTTTGGGTCTGGTGGACGAGGACCTACAGGCTAAGATTTTAACAGCCCGGCGCTATTTCGCCGAGCATTTGCCAGAGGATCTGCAAAGCGCCGTGGAGTTTTTCGACGCAGAAAATTACAACGCCTCCGCCAACATTCAGGATAACATTCTTTTCGGTAAGGTGGCCTATGGCCAGGCACAGGCCGGCGACCGGGTGGGCGCCTTGATTTCAGAAGTAGTAGATGGACTAGATTTGCGTGAAACTGTGGCAGAAGTGGGCTTGGATTTCGACGTAGGCATAGCCGGATCGCGCCTATCCGCAGCGCAACGGCAGAAATTGGCTTTGGCCCGTGCTCTGATTAAGCGGCCGGATATCTTGATCCTGTCAGAAGCTACGAGTTCTCTAGACTCTGCGAGCCAGGCTCGAATAATGGACGCTCTGTTACGTGAGTTTGAGAGTCGTTGCCTGATCTGGTCGGTGCAGCGGGCCAGCATGGCGAAAGAGTTTGATGAAGTCTTGATAATGCGTCAGGGCCGCCTTCTGGAACGAGGTAGCTATGGCGAATTGAGCCAGAGCAATGAACACCTCAAGGAATTGTTGGAGTCTGAATAAGATGACAGTGGGGGTGTTATGAACCTGCTGGAGGAGATCAATCATGAGCCTGAATGAAGAAGTTGAGCTGCTTCGTAGCATCCCTCTATTCGCCAATATTGAACCATCGAAGCTAAAATTGCTCGCATTTACCTCCGAACGTTTGACCTTTCAAGAGGGACAGAATGTCTGTCAGCAGGGCGATATCGGTGATGCCGCTTATCTGGTAGTAGACGGCACGGCAGACGTAGTGATCGAAGGGCCTGACGGTGGTAAGCTCACAGTGGCGCAGATCGCACGCAATGCCTTTGTGGGCGAGATCGCAATTTTGTGCGAAGTACCCCGAACAGCGACCATTACCGCCACCTCGCGCCTCGATACTCTGCGCATTAGCAAAGATCTTTTCTTCCGCCTAGTAAACGAATTTCCGACTATGGCGGTGGAAATTATGCGCGAGTTGGCACGCCGTCAGGACGCTACCAACCAGCAGTTGACTGAGGCCAACCGCCGCCTACGGGAATTGGAAAACAGCGCAGCTTGACCAAATTTACGGTTTTATTGCTCATTCTATGATGTTCTCGTTTATTCCATGAGCCGATTGGACAGTGCTATCCGACGCCTGCAGGCTCAGCGTGACTGCCTGAACTGGGCCGCATCAGAGATCGCTGACTTGCCCGGTCCCGTTTTGGAGTTGGGCTTGGGTAATGGCCGGACCTATGATCACTTGCGCAGCTGCTTGCCAGGGCGGAGGATATTCGTATTTGAACGCAAAGTGGCGGCCCACCCAGACTGCACACCCGATGATCAGCACCTGTTTGAGGGAGAATTCCGAGATACCTTACCGGGCGCCTCGAACCGGATCGGCCGGGCGGCGGCCCTGGCCCATTGCGACATTGGCAGCGGAGACAGGGGTTTGACCGCCCAGCTGGCAGAATTTGTCGGTCCGGCCCTCGTGCCTCACCTGGCTCCTGGCGCGATCATCTGCACTGACCAGGCTTTTTCAGCGCCTGAATTGCAGGCCGTGAACTTGCCGCAAGGCGTGGCGCCGGGACGCTATCACCTCTATCGCAACAAGGCGATCTAAGCATGAGCACCTGCACTAGCGACCAGGCCATCAAATTCATGATCAGCCGCAAGCCCGTATGAGCCTCCGACCTTCTAGGCTCAGAAGTAGTTAAGGTCGTTGGCGCCAACGAACGGGCACGCATTGACTTGCCAAAGTCGGGCGGCTGATCGTCGAGTGTCAGGTGTATGATCACCTGGCTTTTCTCGAGGCCCGAAGCTTCGTTCCGACCGCCACCGTAACCACTATCCCAGTGGCGCAATAATTTGCCCCATGCCACCTAGGGTGCTGGACAGACAATTCAATATCTACTATGAAGCCGACGTTTTTGGGTAAGCACTACCCACCGGGCAGGATTTACAAACTGCCACAGATGCCCAGGTAGCTCAGTTGGTAGAGCAGCGGACTGAAAATCCGCGTGTCGGTGGTTCGATTCCGCCCCTGGGCACCACTTTTTTCCGTATTTTTCCTGGATCACAGCCTGTGTTGGTTGTTGTCAATTAATCACGACACCATCGTCAAGGAGAATGGCTCTAAACCCTCGCTGGAGAGTCAACAGAGTCAAAACCGATCGCGGGCCAGCACACCGGCATGGGATTAATAAACACTCCCTGTCACGCTCCCTGTGGACTCCCGGGGGCATTGTGGTGCCGATAACGCACCACAGGCTTTGACGACTTCGGCTCCTTCATCGTAGATAAAAATTCCTGTATGAAATCCTTTAATTTTGGCTCAAACGATCATCGAATAATTCGAATTTTTACGCAGTATTTACCCAATGTCCGCCAACCTGAAGGGCAAGTGCCGCTCTTCCTTATAATTGGCTTGGCATTAAAATTTGCCACACAGTACTGACCTTTGAGCCGTAAGCATTGATCATAGATTTAGGACCGTGCTTATTTGCTGCCAGGCTAGACCCGACTTAGTGAATAACTTCACAGTGTAGACTTGATATATTTACTAAG
>CAZDQC010000139.1:0-8870 GCA_964507245.1 uncultured Rhodospirillaceae bacterium | reverse complement strand
TCTGAATCTTTCCTTGGAAAAACTCTCTGTCGAAGATGCAACGATTATCTACCGAGATGCCCGTTCTCAAACCGAAGAACGCATAGAGAAGCTGGACCTCGACGGTTCTGCCACGTCGTTGCAAGGTCCGTTCTGGTTCACAGGTGCTGCAAATGTCCGTGGCCTACCTGTTAATTTTGACCTTTCCATGGACAAATTGACCGAAGGAAAACCAGTCGGTCTGCAAGCGGAGCTCAAGCTGGCGGGTGACGGTGGACGAGCAAGATTTTCAGGAAGACTTGAAGGATTAACCACGATCCCAAAATTGATTGGGCAAGTCGAATTGTCAGCCAAGAACATGACCACAATACATAAGGCAATTGCAAATTCCAGCGAACTGCCACCCATTATGCAACAACCCTTGGAACTAAAAGCGTCGATTGAAGTATCGCCCGAAGCCGCGGTGCTTAACGACCTAGACCTAAACTTCGGCCCGGTGCAAGGCGGCGGGTCGTTCACTGCGAACCTGGGGGATTCACATAATTTCAACCTAACTCTAGCAATCAACCGCCTGGACCTTGACCAGCTGCTAACTGGCACCGTGACGGACGGCGAGGATGATCAAAAGAGGAGTGGCAACACTGCCCCGCCAAAACCCGTTTTGCCAAAATTGCCGTCGATCCCCAAGAATATCGAGGGTAGGATAGTGATAACCGTAGATGGCATGCGCTATCGTGGCGGTGTGATCTCCCAGGTCCAGTTAGATGCCTCGGTCGAAAATGGAATACTGCACCTGGACCGCCTGGGGGCCCTATTGCCAGGTGGGTCGGACTTGCTTTTATCTGGCGACACCGGCAGCCGAGATGGCACCACGCGCCTAAAGGGGAGAATTGAGCTAGCCTCGAATAATCTACGCAGTCTTTTGAAATGGTTGAACGCCAATCCGGCCCAGATCCCAACTGGCCGCCTGGCTAACCTGGTTCTGACCTCTGAATTCGCTGTGAATGCCACCCAGGCCCAGATCATGAATCTAAATTTACGGCTGGACAGCACGACGATCGAAGGTGCCGCGATAATTTGGTTGCAGGCCCGGCCTTCATTCGGCCTAGCCTTAAACATTGACCGGATCAACCTTGATGGATACCTGCCCATGGGTGAAACAGGGGATGTCTTCACGGTAAATAAGGTGCCCGAAAAAGACCGGCAATCAAATTTGACAGAAAGCCCCCTCGCCTTTCTCGAGACATTCGACAGCAACATAAACCTAAATGTTGGTGAATTGGTTTTCAACGCTACTCCCGTGCGCGGCTTGTCGGTCGAACTAGGCCTGGCTGGGGGCAAGTTGAATGTGCACAGGGCATCTGTAAGGGATCTAGCTGGAGCTAACCTGTCCATCAGTGGCAACGGCGCGGGCTTTGCAGGCAGCCCAAACGGCCAGATGAAATTCCGACTTCGGGCGAAATTAATTGATGGTTTAGCACGCCTTTGTGGCATCGAACTCCCGTTGCCACCAAAGCGCCTAAAGGGACTGATCCTGGATGGTAAAATCAAAGGTAATGCACATGGGGTAACCTTCAATCTACAATCCAGTCTAACTGGATTGAAAGCCAATATATCCGGCAAAGCTACGGGACTGCCGGACAAGGCAACAACCCATGCGATTTTGGATCTACGTCATGGCAGTTTAGCATCCCTTTCCAGGACATTTGATTTAGGCATACAGCCGCTGGCCCGGTCCGATACACCCCTGGTCATTAGAGGGACCATAAAGGGCGATGCTGCAGCACTCGACGTGAATTTGAGGGCTGACATTGCCGGTGGGGAGGTCCGCACCATCGGAACCGTAATGAATTTGGACAAGATGCCGAGAATGACGTTGAACGTCGATGCGGCTCACAAAGATCTGGTAGCGCTACTAGCCTCCCTTGGGAATAAATTCCCAGCCGGTCAAGACTCTCCGGGCCCTGTGTCATTGGCCAGTAAAATAACGGGCGATGGTAACAACTATGTCCTAAGCGGCCTGAGGGGGAAATTTGGCAACCTAGAACTTTCCGGCACTGCCGGCGTCTCCTTGGCAGGGCCACGACCCAAATTAACCGCCACTCTTCAAGCCGGCGAAATTATCGCCGATCATTTTTTGGGAGCCATGGAGAATAATGGCAACAAGAGTACCGGTGGTTCGGGAATTAGCAACCGCAACAGAGTGCGTGATCGACCTGATAACCGCTGGTCGCGAGAGAAGATTAACCTAGCCAACTTGCAGACCTTCGACGCCGACATCAACCTTTCCGCAAAGCGCTTGATCTTCCAACGCTACCCATTCGAGACACCACGCCTTCGTTTGCACGTCTCCGAAGGTGTCTTGCGGGTTGAAGAACTGACAGGCCGGTTGTTCCAAGGCAATGTGGGCCTGGTGGCGATGCTAAAATCACAGCCTTTGCCAGCCCTCAACCTTTCCGTAGAGCTGAAGGGCGCGGATTTTAACCAAGCTATGCGTACGGCCTTGAATATGGATCAGGTGACGGGTCGGCTGGATTTTTCTGGCCAGTTTCAAACCAGTGGCTCAAGCCAATGGGATCTGGTCAATGCCTTGTCCGGCAAGGCGTCGCTTCATGCCACGGACGGTTTCATCCAAGGTTTTGACTTGAAAAATTTTTCCCAACGTTTAGGCCACTTGAACAAGGGATCGGATTTCTTAAACCTGGCCCAAAGCGCTTTTTCAGGCGGGCAGACGAACTATCAATCTATCGTTGGTAATTGGGTTATTCGCAACGGCGTGGCGGAAACTCGGGAGACGCTCGCGCAATTGGATGCAGCCCAGGCCACGATGAAAGGGAAGGTGCGGCTACCGCCCTGGAATCTAGACCTCCGGACAGTTCTGCGCCTGACGGAACATCGTGATGCACCGGATTTGGGCGTTCATCTTTTTGGACCGCTGGATCAACCACAACGGGACTTGAAGACCGCACAATTGGAGCGATGGCTACTGGGGCGACTTGGCCGTGAACTGCTGGGGCGCAGCTCCAAGACCAAAGGCCTCGAAAAATTGCTGGAAGCTGTAATCGGCGGCGGAAAGCGGACTGGCTTACAACAGCGCCGGCGTACGCCATCCGGCGTGCCATCTTCCATTCCGCAACCATCCAAACCTAACCAGAAAAACCCACAACTGCAGGCAGACCCTACCCAAATGTTGATCGAAAGGCTGCTTAAGACACTGCAAAAATAGTTGATTATTTAGATCGCAGACATTTGAGGATATAGACTCGCACCGCACGGCTGAGTCCGCCGGCGCGTTGCGCGTCGATCTCCGAAATCACATCCGTCATGCTACGGCCGTCTTCTTGGGCGATCCTGCGGAATTCATCCCAGAAAATCCGCTCCATTGACAAGCTAGTCTGATGCCCTGCAATGCGAAAGGATCGGCGCAGTAAATCCTCATCACCTCTGGGCATAGAATTACCCCCTATTTTGGCCCAACCATCTTCTCTGGTTGCACAAATTTGTCAAATTCCGCGTCCGATACCAAATTCAGCGCCCGCGCCGATTCTCGCAGGGACAGGCCTTTCTCATGGGCATTCTTGGCAATTTTCGTAGCATTGTCATAGCCAATATGGGGTGCTAGGGCCGTCACCAACATCAAGGATTGCACCATCAGATCGGCAATACGGCTTTCATTGGCCTGAATGCCCACGACACAGTTGTCCGTGAAACTGACGGCGGCGTCCCCCAATAGTTGAATGGATTGCAACAGGGAATAAATCATCACCGGCTTGAAGACATTCAGCTCCATATGACCTGAGGCGCCCGCAACCGTGGCAGTGGTGTGATTGCCCATTACCTGGGCGCAGACCATCGTCATCGCCTCGCACTGGGTCGGATTGACCTTGCCCGGCATGATGGACGATCCAGGCTCGTTCTCGGGCAAGGCCAGTTCACCCAGTCCCGAACGCGGGCCGGAACCAAGCAGGCGGATGTCTGAGGCAATCTTCATCAAGGACGCCGCCAATGTATTCATGGCACCCGAGGCCTCTACGACCGAATCGTGGGCCGCCAGGGCCTCGAACTTGTTTGGAGCCGTCTTGAACGGCAGGCTGGTGATCTTTGCGATGTGGCCAGCTACCAACCTGTCGAAGCCCTTGGGCGCGTTCAGTCCGGTACCCACCGCTGTGCCGCCTTGAGCCAGAAAGTACAGGCGAGGCAATACATCATTCACCCGGGCTATGCCGTTTTTCACCTGCGCGGCATAGCCCGAAAACTCCTGCCCCAGGGTCAACGGGGTCGCATCCTGCAGATGGGTCCTGCCGATCTTGATAAGCTTTCCGAACGCCTTGGATTTTGCCTCCAAAGAGACATGCAAATGCCCAAGGGCCGGCAGCAACAGGTCACGGATCTGACGTACCGCCGCCACATGCATCACGGTCGGAAATGTATCGTTGGAACTTTGGCTCATATTGCAATGGTCGTTAGGATGCACCGGATCTTTGCTACCCATCCTGCCGTTAAGAATTTCGATGGCCCGGTTTGAGATAACTTCATTGGCGTTCATATTGCTTTGAGTGCCGGAACCGGTTTGCCAGACCACCAGGGGAAAATGATCGTCCAGTCCACCCCGGGCTACTTCCCTGGCGGCGCGAACAATGGCGCGGCCGCGCCGTTTATCTAGGGCGCCCAGTTCCATGTTAGCCTCGGCCGCAGCCTGCTTAACGATGCCAAAGGCATGGATGGCGGGAATTGGCATTCTTTCCCAACCGATTTTGAAATTCTGCCTTGAACGTTGGGTCTGCGCCCCCCAATAACGGTCAGCCGGCACTTGCAGGGGGCCGAAGCTGTCCGTTTCGGTGCGGGTTTTGGTCTTGCCTTTGCTCATTGGCCCATAAGCCTCCATCATCTGCGAAATACGCAGAATAGGGATAGCACGCATTAAGGTACTATTGAACGGCGGTGATCTGATCAATATGATCCGCTTGGCCCAACCCTACTTTAGGACAACCGTTAGGACAGCGCGTATGCAGGATAGTTATGAAACCCTTTTATTGAAACGGCCTCAGGACCATGTCCTGCAAATCACCATCAATCGACCCGAGCGGCGCAACGCAATGAACACGCAATTGGGCCGCGACATGCTGGATATATTTTCGACCTTTTTGCTTGATCCGGGCGACACCCGGACCGTGATTATCACTGGCGCAGGCGACAAAGCATTTTGCGCCGGTGGTGATTTGAAGGAACGGGACGGCATGACAGACGAGGAATGGCGACTGCAACACGTCATATTTGAACAGGCAATTTATCATGTCATCGACTGCCCGGTTCCTGTGATCGCAGCCGTGAACGGTTCCGCCTTCGGTGGCGGCTGCGAAATGGCCTTGGCGGCAGATTTCATCTATGCCTCGGAGAGTGCCCGCTTTGCCCTGACGGAAGTAACGTTGGGAATAATGCCCGGCTGTGGCGGCACACAAAACCTGCCTCGCGCTGCCGGCTCTCGCCGAGCCAAGGAAATTCTATATACAGGCGCGCCGTTTACAGCTGCTGAGGGTCTGGAATGGGGTATCATCAATAAAATCACGGCGGCCGAGGAATTGATGCCTGCTGCCCTTGCGACTGCCGACCGAATGGCCAGCAACGGTCCTCTGGCCCTACGGCAGGCCAAACGTTCTGTAAACCTTGGCATGGGCATGGATTTAACAACTGCTTTAGGCATCGAGGTGGAAGCCTACAATAGATTGGTTCCGACCGAAGATCGACGCGAAGGCGTCCTGGCCTTCAATGAAAAGCGAAAAGCGAACTTCGTCGGCCGCTAGTGATCGAGCAAGGAAGTATTGAAATGACAGACGGCACCGGAATGACGAAAATGGATTTGGGCTCGGACTATCAGGATATCCGCGATGGTGTACGCAAGGTTTGCGAGGATTATCCCTTGGAATATTGGCGGGAAAAGGACGAAATTGCCGAATATCCGACAGAATTTGTCAAAGCTATGACAGAAGCTGGTTATTTGGGCGCCTTGATCCCCGAGGAATACGGCGGCGCAGGACTACCCATCCGTGCCGGTTCCGTTATTCTAGAGGAAATTCACGCCAACGGCAGTTCCGCCGCCGCTTGCCACGCCCAGATGTACATCATGGGGACGGTTTTACGGCACGGCAGCGAAGAGCAGAAACAAAAGTATCTTCCCGGTATCGCAGACGGAACCATCCGCCTACAGGCCTTTGGCGTTTCGGAACCCACATCAGGTACAGATACTACGCGATTGAAAACCCGCGCTGTCCGTCAGGGCGATTATTATCTGGTGAACGGCCAGAAAATCTGGACCTCACGCGCCAAACAATCCGACCTGATGTTATTGCTGGCGCGCACAACGCCGTTAGAGAAGGTGGGCAAACGCACTGAGGGTTTATCGACCATTCTAGTGGATATGCGCGAAGCCGTGGGCAACGGCATGGAGATACAGGGTATCCCCACCATGATCAATCATAATACCAACTCGGTGTTTTTCGATGACCTTAAGGTGCCGGTAGAAAACCTGATTGGCGAGGAAGGCAAGGGATTCCGTTACATCCTAGACGGCATGAATGCAGAGCGGGTGCTGGTGGCCTCAGAGTCCCTTGGCGACGGCCGCTGGTTTACGGAAAAGGCCGTGGCCTATGCCAACGAACGGGAAGTGTTTGGCGCCCCTATTGGTGCCAACCAGGGTATTCAGTTCCCCATTGCACGGCATTATGCCTCTCTCAAGGCGGCCGAATTGATGGTGCGCCAGGCGGCCGCCCTGTTCGATGCCGGTCAACCTTGCGGAGCGGAAGCCAATATGGCCAAGATGCTTTCATCGGAAGCAGCCTGGGAATTGGCAGATGTCTGCATGCAGACTTATGGCGGGTTTGCTTTCGCCAAGGAATACGATATCGAGCGCAAGTGGCGCGAGGCGAGGCTTTACAAGACTGCACCAATTTCTACCAACCTAATTTTGGCCTTCGTCGCCCAGCATGTCCTAGGGTTGCCACGATCGTACTAAGAAGTCACCAAATCGAGTATTTGGTCCAGAAACCAAGGCATTTTGTTCGCCGATCTTCCAAAATTGATGGTTTCGCTGTTCCACGAGACGATCCAGTCTGTGTTCCACACAGCGGTTTCGGACTATCTGTCGCGCGCGTCACCAGCGACTATTCAATAAACTGTACTGCAAAGTCTGTCTGATTGCCAAACGAGCTTCAATTATTGTGGCCTTATACACCGATGAAAGGCAAGTCCGTCAGGATGCCAGCAACGGAAAGGTCGTTACGCATGACCTCCACCTCATCACCAGGATTTAGATCGTGATGCACCAAGGCATAACCAATGGTGCGATTCAAACGACGCGACCATACGCCGTTTGTCATGTCGCCAACCCTGTGATTACCAGACATGATTGGGTGCCAAACAGTGTGGAACGATTGCGGTATAGCATCGTCAAGAATTAATCCCAATTGATGGCGTAATGGGCCATTGGCCTTGATGTCCCGCAACGCCTTAATTCCGATTACATCGTCCGGCACATTCAAGTCTACATAGTTATCCAAACGAACTTCAAAGGGATTGGTCGCATCATCCGTATCTCCTCCCCATGACAATAGGCCACTTTCTATACGCTCACATGGGTTCGGATATCCCGGCCCGATATCCCAAGGGGCTCCGGCCTCACGGACAATGTTCCAAAGATCCACTCCCTTGGAATGATCCAACAAATACAGCTCAAACCCGCCCTGCTTGGACCAGCCCGAGCGTGAGAGCAACAGGGGAATGCCCTCAACCTCCGTCTCCCTAAACCAGAAATACTGTAGATCTCTGACCCAGTCGCCGAAGATCGCGCAGGCTACTTCTTCCGCTTTTGGCCCTTGCAGAGCCATAGGGGCGACATCCAGTTCTACGATATTGACCCTGAAACCCCGCTCAGATGCGATGGCCCGAGACCACAACAATATGTCGGAATCGGCAATGGATAGCCAGTATTGGTCATCGTCAAGCTTCAGCAAAATAGGATCGTTGATCAACGTGCCCCGGTGATCACACAAGCCTACGTATTTGCCTTGACCCATGGCGAATTGTGACAGGTCACGCGGCGACAGGACCTGCGCCAGGTTGGCAGCATCCGGTCCACTCAACTGAATTTGTCGCTGTACAGCCACATCCCATTGAGTCACGCCGTCGATTAGACGCCAATACTCCACCTCCTCATCACCATACGAGGTCGGCATCAGCATATGGTTGTACGTGGTGAAGCCGCTAACCCCGTCCGCCACCGTAGCTTCGTAGTAGGGTGAGCGACGCAGTCGGGTGGTTGAAAAATTTTCGTACAGGGCCCATCTCCTAATCCTCATGTTAAGATGAAATCTTGGGCGCCTATTCCGACGACCCAAACTAAAACCATGGCGGCTTACATAGAATTCCTTTTGGCAACGGCCAATTTAATTTCAGCAATTTCATGAATTTACAGTACAAAAATAGTCACCTAAAAGATGCCTCTATAGCTCCTTCACGGACCGATGGGGAGCGTTGAAATATTCGGCCGATTGCATTTCCAACAGACGCGAAGCGGTGCGCTGAAATTCGAATCCAACGTCACCAGTTGGATAGATGTTATCTACGTCCACGTCCGCACTGGCAATCAACTTAACGGCGTTGTCGTAAAGAATATCGATCAACAGTACGAAGCGCCGGGCCTCGTTACGTCTTTCCGGACCCAATTGCGGGATGCCGGCCAAAACCAAAGTGTGAAAATATATGGTCAAGGCCAAATAGTCTTGGGTGCCCAAAGGCTTTTCGCACAATTCGACGAAACTGAAACGAGCGACCCCTTTAGCCTGCTGCGGAATTTTAAGTGATCGACCCTTGACCTTAATCTCTGCACTGTCGCCCTT
>CAZDQC010000138.1:0-8883 GCA_964507245.1 uncultured Rhodospirillaceae bacterium | reverse complement strand
TATGTGGAGCAAGAGCTGGAACGAAATCCTATCTTGGAACGCGCCGATTCTGACGGGGTGAGCGAGGTGGCCAAAATAGAGGACAGCAATCTGATCAATGATCCACAAGTGGACAACTTGGGTGAGACGATTGCTGCTAGCGACGGCATAAATGACGAGGGCTCGGTGGGAGATGCGGCGGCAGTAGAGCTTGATAGTAACGAGCTCCCAGGCAAAAATGGTCTGGATAGCATTGAAGGTCCTTTGGATGCCAATTACAGGGAAAACTATAGCAATGACGGTATAACCGATGCCTCAGCGGCCGATAAACAAAGTACAGACGACGGTGGCTACGAAGTTCGCGATTGGTCAGGCGTAGGCGCCGAACTATATGGCAGCAATTCGGGGACGGCGACCCTGGAACAGGTATTGAGCAGTGAGAGGTCGCTAAAGGAACATGTTCTAGAGCAACTGAATGTACTGTTGACCGAGCCGGTGCTGCGGATCATAGGCCAAGATTTGACCTATCATTTGGACGAATCTGGGTATTTGACGGAAGATACCGAATTCATCGCCGATCGGTTGGGTAGTGACAAGGAACTGGTGGATTCCGTGCTTGTTCAGATGCAGCAATTTGATCCACCCGGAATATTTGCCCGTGATCTAGCTGAATGTTTGGCGCTGCAATTGCGGGAAAAAAATCGGTTGGATCCGGCCATGCAGATATTGGTGGAAAACCTGCATCTGGTAGCTAGTATGAACATGTCTTTGATCTGTGAGACCTGCGGGGTCAGCGTCGAAGATGCTGAGGATATGATTGTCGAATTGAAGGCGCTCAATCCGAAACCCGGCCAAATCTTTGACCATGACGTGGCGGTGCCCGTTGTGCCGGATGTCTTCGTCACTGGAACACCCGACGGCGGTTGGAACGTGGAACTAAATAGCGACAATCTGCCCCGCCTGTTGATCAATCGACAATATTATGTCGAGGTGAATAAGGTGGCTGGGCGCAAGGAAGACAAAACTTATATCTTGGAATGTTTGCAATCGGCCAATTGGTTGGTCAAATCCCTTGATCAGCGGGCCCGAACTATCCTATCCGTGGCATCTGAACTGGTTCGCCAACAAGACGACTTTCTAGCCAACGGAGTGCAAAACCTGCGTCCGTTGAATCTTCGTACCGTTGCCGAAAAGGTCGGCATTCACGAGAGCACTGTCAGCCGCGTGACGTCGAATAAATATGTGGCGACTCCACGCGGAGTGTTTGAACTGAAATATTTTTTCACTTCTGCGCTGGCTGCAGCGGACGGGGGCGAAGACCATTCGTCCGAGGCGGTTCGCGACCAATTACGGGATTTTATCGAAAACGAGACGGTCAATACTGTGATATCAGATGACAAGTTGGCCGATATTTTGCGTAGTACCGGCGTGGGTATAACACGCCGCACTGTGACTAAATACCGCAACGCCATGGGTATTCCGTCGTCTGCTCACCGCCGCCGTATAAAACACATGGAGGCGCGCACCGCTAGTTGAGGTGCTGTGTTGACAGGGCTCAGCGCTCGCATTATGTTCCCCGCTCTTCGCTGCAGAACCGAATTTTTGATTTGGTCGCGCGGTAAGGAAGTTGTGCTGTCAACCGGCAATATCAGTTGACAAAATTAACTCAAAACCAGCTAAAGTAAAGCGTCATGCAAATCCTTGTATCAGGCAAGCAGCTCGACGTGGGCGGTGTACTACAAAGTCACGTTGATGAACACTTACGAAATCGCATTACCAATAAATTCTCTAAATCACTGGTTGCCCATGTGGTATTCAGCAAGGAAAGACGCGGTTTCCCCGCCGATTGGTCGGCCCAGGAATTAAGGCTGCGTTGTTACAATCGGCGTCTGCGCGACAAATACGGTCGCAGACGACCGGCATCCGAAATCTATGTGGCACAAAATTTTGTGCCGGCTGTGGAACTCGAGGTGGAAGAGGCTCCGGAGGAATTTCAGTCAGTAGTTGTCGGGGAGCATACGACAAATATTCTTTGCCGAACGGTAGGTGAGGCGGACGTGCAGCTTGATTTTGTGGAACAGCCGGTCTTGATGTTTTGCAATACCGTAGACGGCCATCCGGATGGGCTGTACAGCCGTCCTGACAGCTATATGGGCTGGATTACTTCGATGACGGAATCTGGCGGATAGGAACCATAGGGGCCCTGCATATGGAAATAGTCGATTTGCTGGTACCTAACGCCGTTGTAGCTAATCTGAAAGCAGGCAGCAAAAAGCAAGCTTTGCAGGAACTGTCGCAACAGGCCGCCACCCTTACCGGCTTGCACGAACGAGTTATCTTCGATGTCCTTTTGCAGCGGGAAAAGTTGGGCACTACGGGCATCGGGCGGGGGATAGCTATACCCCACGGAAAATTGCAGGAGTTAAAAAAACTACACGGCTTGTTTGCTCGACTTCCCAAGGCCATTGATTTCGACGCCATAGACGAACAGCCGGTTGACTTGATATTCATGCTTCTGGCGCCCGTATCGGCTGGTGCTGATCACTTGAAAGCGCTGGCCCGTGTCTCGCGCCTGCTACGGCACGAAAGCGTTTGTGCAAAACTTCGCGGCGCTGATGATCCAGAGGCGATTTTCGCGCTATTAACGGTCCCCACTAATACGCCTGCCCCCTGATCTAAACCTTCTGAAAGCGAATCTATTTAAATGAGGCTTTATGCTGGTTGGCGGGGCCCTTAGGGTTGCAAATGCGTAGGGGGAGCGGAATTCAGCGAAAGAAACATAGAGATATTTGCAGTTTAGTATGATTTTAGCCCTAATTATTGTTTCCCGACTTGGCGGCGGTGCTTAGCGCCCACAATTTCGGAAAGGGCAAATTGTTGAAAACTGGGCAGAACTGAACTTCCGGACGAAGCTTCTTCTACCTCCGATTGTTGGCAAAAGGTAGGCAAAGATAAGCGCTGGCACGAATTTCCGGTTCAATTGTACACAACCACCGCCTTGGCAGGATCCGTTCGTTCGCGGGCAAAAAACAAGGTAATTGTTTCTTGGCGTTAGATCATTTGTGCTCAGGTATAAGGACAACACTAAAACTGCACTAATGAAGCCTTCATTGCAGCCATATTACTGCAGTTGCAGGGTTTGCCGAATATCAAAGTAGACTACCTGCAGATGAACCCGCATTATTTCGGCTACTAATGTCACAGCCTTGGTTAGGCGCTAACTCCAGCTGGCGATATCGGATTGGTCACCCATTTGCTCCGCCGATAATTCAAGCGGTACCGGCCCTAGTTACGAGCGGCGGCTTATTTTTATTCTTCGACCGCTTTATTGAATCAGGGCTCCTCTAAATGGGTCTTTCAAATTCCGTGTAAGGAGTGGTTCTGTGTCGTCCAAAACAGGGGCATTAACAAAAGGCCGTTGGTGTCGTTGGAAAGACAAGGCAGATATGGCGGTGTCAGGTCACTTCATCTATTTGATCAAAGGACAACGTACCCGGCACGACGGTTATAGGCACCCGCAATTGTCCTGACTGAGGCCCAGCGAGGGCACTGACCAAGGGACCGGGACCGTCCTTTTCCTTAGAAGCACCGAGCACCAGCAGACGAATTTCCGGCTCGTCATCGAGCAATGAGAGGACCTGTTCCAACTTGCGCCCCTCGCGGATGGCGAATTCTGGCATGATGCCGGACCATTGACTGACTTCATCAGCCAGGGTTTGCAGAACTTCCTCGGCTTCTTCCCGGGCCTCTTCCTTCATGAGGGTTTCGACAGCCATCCAATGCTGGAAATCTGCCGGCTCGATCACGTACAGTAATAAAACACCTCCACCTGTTCGTGCCGCCCTTCGAAAAGCAAACCGCAAGGCCAGACGGCATTCGGGGGAATCGTCCACTATGCAGAGAAATTTTCGTCTGGTCAGGATCCCCTTTTGTCCATTATCCATGGTATAAACCTCATGTCCAAAGATATGGTGCCAGTGCGAAGCACTGAGGGCAAGCCATATGAAATTGCTAGGCAGGCCAAAATCATTCCAATTCGAAAGGCCTCGGCGCTACCTCGCGGGCTAGAATGCTTGAGAGACCTTTGTAAACATTAGGCAGAACCTCTGAGGATCCGATATTTTTGCCTGCCATAGAACTTTTTGGTATCAGGTATAGGGTGGATCGCTGCACATGCTTACCAGGCTTCGTTGGCCGACCCGCATCGCGTTTGCCCCGCCCCGAATTGTTCCATTCTTTGGCGATTTGTGTAGCTTTGCTTGAAGTCGTCGGAACTATCGGAAAACTGCACGGTAAATTGAATGTCGTAATCTTTGGTAAGAATTGTTAATTCACTATTAAAAGTGGCATTACGCCATTTTGGAAGGCCAAAAATCTTTGCTTCCCGTGGCGGGGAGGGGAACTATGTCGTAAAGGAAGGCCGCCATGATTAAAGCCATTACTTGTATCAAGCGCAAACCGGGTATGAAAGTGGAGGATTTCCAAGCCTATTGGCGAGGTAAACATGCCGATGTGGTCACTAAATTGCCCAACATTTTTCGTTATGTACAATCCCACGCCTTGTTAGGTGGTTATCGCAAGGGGGAGTTGCCTTATGATGGGATCGCGGAAATTTGGGTCGAAAGCGTGGATGTCTTGCGCGCTTGGGCTGGCTGCACCGAATACCAAGCTGTTGAGTGGGACGAGAAACAATTTATTGATCGGTCCAAAACGGCTCTAATCCTGACCCTGGAACATGTAATCAAGGACGGGCCTTACCCGCACAACGCACTAAAAAATATAGAGTTTGTGCCGCGGAAACCTGGCATGCCGGTAGATGAGTTTCAGTCTTACTGGCGGAACGTACACGGCCCCATTGCGGCAGAAATTGATGTGATCCGCCGGTATGTACAAAGCCACACCCTGCCCAGCGCCTACCGCGATGGCCGGCTGCCTCTGATAGATGGTTGTGCGACCACTTGGTTCGATAATATCAGTTCGATGCGCCTATCTGCGAAAAGCGCGGCCTATGACCGAACCCGCAAGGATGAAGCTAATTTCATTGATGTCAGTAAAGAGTTACCCTTTATCATCACCACTGAGCACGTCATCGTGGCCTAAAAGACAAGATCGCAAGAATCCGTAAAGGTCCAAACACTTACAGGAATTGAGCGCTGGCTAGAGAGCGGTGTTAAGGAGCAGTGGAGTTTGTACCCCCGTCTGTTTCGGCCTTTATCAGGAAAGATTTGAAGGCCAGATCCTCGTTAATCACGTCATCCATTAAAATAAACACCAGTTCCTTGCGTAATGCCTCCCGTGCTGGCCGGCTGTCTGCGGCCCGTTCCGCAAGGGCTCGGATATTGTGCATCTTTTCTGTCAGCCCCGCATGGTGCTGGCGGTGTTCTTCTGCGAGGGGATAGGCATGCTTGGCTAAAAGTGCTTCCTCTCGTTCGAAATGACGTTGCGAGAATTCGATAAAATTTGGCACTAGCGTGATGCATTCTTCGGCACGACCGTCATCGATGGCCAAGGTAATCTCGTTGATAATGTCGACTAAGCGATGGTGGTCAGCGTCAATGGCCTCGACTTCTATTTTGAACGATTGCGTTATTTCGACCATGACAAAGCTATCTTTCGAGTGCTCTCACAATATACAATGTCGCGCCCTATATGCTTGATCGTGCAGAATGGTGCATTTTCAAGAATCACCGACCGGTAGCCCAGGATAGGGGAAAACATGGTCCAGGTCCACGCGTGCCTGGATCTGCCCAGCGCCCAACATATCGAAGGTGCCCGGGATACGAGCCTGAAACTCAGCCCCGGCTTCAGGACCCTCGCGTATCCTGATCCGCACAATAGAGCTATCGCCCAGGAGGTGCACGGAAACTACTTCTACTGGTGTGCCCTCCGTTCCCGCGTCCTGCTGGGATAAAATCAGTCCCTCGGGCCGGAACAATAATCGAACATCTGTGCCCGCATCCGCTTCACCAGCATCTAGGCTTCCGAATGAGGTTTCCAGCCTGCCTTCCCGAGCTCGCCCTTTGATCATGTTCATAGGCCCGAATAGGCGGGCAACATACTCGTCTGCCGGGCGGTAGTAGATATCCTCAGGTCGTCCCGATTGCAGAATTCGGCCGTTTCCCCCCATCACCTTGATCCGGTCGGCCATAAACATAGCTTCACGGTGGTCATGGGTTACCATCAAAGTGGCAACATTGGTCTGTTTTAGGACTGTGAGGGTCTGCTGACGCACTCGAGCCCGCATGTTGGTATCCAGGCCGGCGAATGGCTCGTCTAAAAGCATTAGCCGGGGCTTGGGCGCTAAAGCGCGGGCCAGGGCCACGCGCTGTTGCTGGCCGCCCGACAAAAGATGGGGATGTTTATCGGCATGTTGGGTCATGCTTACCTGTTCCAGCACCTCCCCCGCCCGCAACCTGGCCGCTCCTTGGCTCTGGTGGAACAGGCCGAAGGTGACGTTCTCCATCACCGTTAAATGGGGAAATAGAGCATAATCCTGAAACATAAATCCGATACGCCGCCGTTCCGGAGTAATCTGCCCGTCAGCGCTGGCGACCACCTCTTCATCGATGATTATAGTGCCCGACTGCAACTGTTCTAAGCCTGCGGCAATGCGTAACAGCGTCGTCTTACCGCATCCTGATGGCCCTAGTAAACAGACCAGTTCCCCCGCCGGAACGGTCAGGGAAATGTTGTCTAAAACCCGGATCAAGCCATAGGCGTGATGGACGCCGACCATATGCAGACCCAGCATGCGACTACGCTTTCTGATCCGCTGGTTGGGCGCCAGCTTGTCCCGGACGCGATCTGGCAATAGTCAGGGACAGCAGGATCACCGGCAATACGCCTACTCCGACGATAGACAGAGCGGCGAGGGCAGCCTCACCCAACTGCTCGTCGGAGGCATATTGATGCACGAAGGTGGCCAGCGTCTGAAAGTTAAAGGGCCGCAGGATTACCGTCATGGGTAATTCCTTCATGCAGTCCACGAATATTAGCAACACAGCCGTTAAAACGCTGCCCCGGATTAGCGGCAAATGTACCAAACGCATAGTAGAGAAAGTTCCCCTTCCAAGGCTGCGCGCGGCGCCGTCCATGTTTGGTGTAACCTTGATTAAAGAAGCTTCTACCGTGCCTAGCGCCAGGGCTAGAAAGCGCACAAGGTAACCGAATGTCACCGCCGCAATAGTGCCTGACAGGATCAAACCCGTGGATATATCAAAATGAAGGCGCATGACGCCATCGATGGAATTATCCAGGCCACCCACCACCACCAGCACACCCACCGCTAACACCGCACCGGGTACGGCATAGCCCATGGCCGCGATGCGGTTGGCTGCGACCAGAAGACGACCACCCTGGATGCGCGCGCCATAGGCCATGACGATAGAAATGGCGACAGCGGTTGTGCCGGCCAGGACCGACAAACGCACACTGTTCCAGGCATAGTTTAGGATTTCCCGGCTCAGGGTAGGTTCGTAAAATGCTTGGGCGTAATTCACCAAAATCACAGTTGGCAATACAAAACCCAGCAGGATCGGTACAAGGCAAACGATGGTAGCTAGCAGCGCTCGCTTGCCCGAGAGAGGGAAGCCCGGTAGCGCTTGCATTTTGGTTGAAGTGTTGTGAAAGCGCTGTTTTCGGCGCGCGTAACGTTCGGCTAAGATCAAAAAGGCCACAAAAATCAGTATCACAGTGGCCAATTGGGCGGCGCCGGAAATATTATTCATGTTCATCCAGACATCAAAAATGCCCAGTGAAAAGGTATTGACAGCGAAGAAATCCACGGTTCCGTAATCGTTTAATGTCTCCATCAAAACGAGGTACAAACCAATGATTACGGCGGGACGGGCCAGAGGCAGGGCCACAGAAAAAAAGCTCAGCCATGGGCCCCGGCCTAGGGTCCGGCTAGCCTCGAATACTCCGACTGACTGTTCCAGAAACGCGGCGCGGGACAATAAATAAACATAGGGGTATAAAACCAGTGTCATCATAGCGATGGCTCCGCCCAGTGAGCGTACTTCGGGGAACCAGTAGTCCCGTTTGCTGCTCCAACCGAAAAGGTCGCGCAAGGCGCCCTGTAGGGGCCCCGAGAATTCTAGTAGGTCTGTGTACACATAGGCGATGATATAGGAAGGCATGGCGAGCGGCAGTAACATGCCCCATTCGAAAAGCCGTCGGCCGGGAAAATGGCACATGGTAACCAACCAGGCGGTCCCCACGCCGATGATTAAAGTTCCCAGTCCAACTCCCGCCATCAGTCCCAGGGTCGTTGCCACATAGCCACCCAGAACCGTGGAAACCAGATGGGGCCAGATATTGTCGGTAGGCGTCAGGGCGAGATAAATAATGGCCAGGATCGGCGACGCGGCGACCAAGGTGAGCAGCAATGTGCCACAGGTCCACCAGTCCACCCCGCCTCTGGCTTGCCACCAGGGTCTTGGAGAGTACATCGCTGTGGGTTGTTGACTCACGATTGTGTCGTGCCTCTATCATTAATTTTGTAGTTAGTAAAATTCGTGCATTGGCTGAAACCAACGTCCTGGTAAGGCCAAAGGCGGACCAGCATTGCAAGTACTAGCTGGCCTTCCCTTGGGTGATTTGCGCACCCATTATGCGTTGGATCACCTAGTTGTTAAAGGAGACTTGATCCACCAATTTGCTGGCCAACATGCGCTGGCTGGCAATTTTGGACAAAAAGGCGCTGTCCGCCTTGAATTTGCCCCATGAGGCAACTAAGGGATGCCACGCCACGCCGGGCTTGACGGGATACTCAAAATTCCTCTCAGCATATATTTTCTGTGCAGTATTGTTGCTTAGGAACTCGATCAGCTTAATGGCATTGGCCTTATTTTTGGCGCTTTGCGTCACGGCCGCGCCAGATACATTAACGTGAGCTCCCCGGCC
>CAZDQC010000137.1:0-8899 GCA_964507245.1 uncultured Rhodospirillaceae bacterium | reverse complement strand
GCATCGCAAATAGTCTCCAGCAGCTTAATGGTAACCTGGCCGGCATTTGCCAATTCAGCCTCCTTCATTAAATAACAACAGACCGGTTTTGGCCTGCACTCTTTGGATGCTATATCACATAGATTCAAGATTCATGGCATGCAAGGCGCAGACCGGAAAAACGCATTCAAATTGTCAGGTACAAATCTTCAGGTTTTGAAAAACTATACATCCTGAACAACACGCAATCATTGCCGGCGGCAATTTCTGAAAAATTAATACGTCTCCGCCACTAGCGGATAACCAAAAAATAGGTTTGGGGTGCAGGGGCCAAGCGAGATGTGGTCATTTTCCCAAATTTAGAAAGTTAACAGCGAAATTTTCGGATCAGGGTACCGCCTTCTAGGCATAGGTGGTGAGTTTAGTAAAATCCGCTTAACAGCATCTGCGTTGGAATATCTAGCATTGTCGTAGTTTTTTTAGTTAGCATGATAGCAATTGCTAATAGAAATATGATGGAGAATTAATCAATGATGATAGGACGTGATAAAGATGAAACTGATAGGTTCGACTGCCTTGAACGACGCTTGCAAGCGCTCGAGGACACCGAAGCAATACGCAACCTTAAAGCCCGTTACGCTGCTTTGTGTGATGACCATTATGATGCAGATGGTATAGCGGAGCTCTTCTCAGAGGATGCCATTTGGGAAAGCCCGGCCCTAGGTCGTTTTGAGGGGAGGGAGATGATCCGAAATTTTTTTATGGGTGCCTCAAAAATCTTTTCTTTCGCTATTCACTACAGTCTCAACGGCCATATTGAAGTCTGTGGAGATAACGCTAATGCGACCTGGTATCTTTTCATGCCGTGTACTTTGGGAACCAACAATCAAGCGATGTGGCGGGCTGGTATAGACCGGGAAACCTATGCTCGCATCGATGGTCACTGGAAATATAAACTCAAAGTGTCAGAACCACTCTTTAATAGTCCCTTCGATAAAGGCTGGGCGAAGAAACGTTTCGTTTGAAAACAAAGAGCAAAAAACAACGGCCCCTAACCTGCGTCTAAAGTTCAAATAGGGTTGAGCGTTATTGTTGATTACGAAACAGTTAGTTTATAATTTGATAAACGCTCAAGCTGCATAAATACGAATTCAACTTTGAAACCTGGGCAGCCAACCGCGATAATTCAAACTCCCTCACCAATGAGGGAAAACTCTTTTGCCAAAAACACCCAAAAAATTGGATGGCTACCGAGCCCCGAGCGGGTACCGGTTTTAGTTCGAAAAGGAGAGCGTTTGAGACTAAATGTGCAAAACCTCACGTAGCCTAATTTTACTATCCCGTTACAGCGGCCTAATCTAGCGGCTACAGCAATCAACATATTGAAGTTTATGCTGTATCCATACGACCTCCCGACACTATTGTAACAAAAGCCGCAGTTTGAATTTTATACTGACCCTGCTAACGTCCCGACATGGCAAAGCTTTCAAAATTTGAAATCGAGTCTTATCAAGCTAGGGGCTATGTGGTTCCAAATCATAAAATTCCGGATCAAATGTTGGTACGGTTAAGGCAAGCTTTAGAAGAAACGATTAAAAATAATCCTGATGTTCGTCCAGAGCAGTTAGCTTCAATTCATACTTCTAAGGCCGGGCCAAGCGACACAAAAGGACATTCCACATTTCTAGAGGTGGCGCTGGACGTTGGACTCGTAGATTTAGTTAGCGGCGTTCTGGGACCAGATATAATCATGTGGGGCGCTCAATTATTCTGCAAACCAGGAAAAGATGGGATGGAAGTCCCCATGCATCAAGATGGGCAATATTGGCCAATTCGCCCCCTTGCTACTTGTACAATGTGGTTAGCATTAGATTCGGCCGACCGGAATAACGGATGCCTGGAAGTTATACCTGGGTCACACAAAAGGGAAATTCATTATCAACACAAAACAGAAGAACGTGGTGACCTAGTTTTAAATCAGTCGGTGAATGATCCAAGAATTCACTCACTTGACAGTGAATTTATTGAGCTAGAAGCAGGACAACTCTCATTACATGACGTTTTTCTTGTTCATGGATCCCGTCCCAACCGGTCCGGTCGCCGTAGAGCTGGGTTTGTCGTTCGTTATATGCCTACTTCATCCGTTCTTTGTCGCGATATGAAGATTCCATTTGCTGGCTACCCGGTAAATTGGAGCACAAAACCGCTTTGGTTGGTGAGCGGCAAAGATATTTCGGGTAAAAACGATTTGGTTATAGGTCACTCATAGACCCCGGCGTCTTTGGCAAGGAGTTTGGATAGAAGATAAACGCCGCGGGTCCACCTAGGCTCTATCCGGCCAAAGATCTAAGCGAAGCCAACCCAAGATGCCTAGCCGGAACAGAATGCCCGACCCCCTAATAAATTTTCTGCCGCGACTGGCCATAAGAGCCTTGGAGAAGTGGAACGCAAAATTAAGAAGCCGGAGAACATGGGCTTTACAGCCAGGAAGACCGCGTAAATAGGACAAGAACTGACCAGCCTTTAGAGTTGGCTTGGTTCTATTTTTCCTTAACAGTTTGATTTCATAAAAAAATGGTGGGCCTGGCTGGACTCGAACCAGCGACCAGACCGTTATGAGCGGCCGGCTCTAACCAACTGAGCTACAGGCCCGTAACTCTATATGAGGCGCTTCGCGGCATCGCCGGCCCGCTAAGGGGTTTGCTAAGCCAACACCTGATCTAAGTATCCAGGAAGCTGCGCAGTTTCTTGGACCGCGATGGATGCTTCAACTTGCGCAACGCCTTAGCTTCGATTTGACGGATACGTTCCCTGGTGACCGAGAACTGCTGGCCAACCTCTTCCAAGGTATGGTCTGTGTTCATGCCAATACCAAATCGCATCCGAAGTACACGCTCTTCCCGCGGCGTCAATGATGCCAGAACCCGCGTCGTGGTCTCACGCAGGTTGGAATGGATTGCGGCATCCACAGGTAGGATTGCATTCTTATCCTCGATGAAATCGCCCAGATGACTATCTTCCTCATCACCGATGGGCGTTTCAAGACTAATGGGTTCTTTGGCGATCTTCATCACCTTACGCACCTTTTCCAGGGGCATGCCAAGTTTCTCGGCCAATTCCTCGGGCGTCGGTTCTCGGCCGATCTCATGCAACATCTGGCGCGAAGTGCGGACCAGTTTGTTGATTGTCTCAATCATGTGCACTGGAATACGGATCGTGCGCGCCTGATCAGCGATGGAACGGGTGATGGCCTGACGGATCCACCAGGTGGCGTACGTGGAGAATTTGTAACCCCGGCGGTATTCAAACTTGTCCACCGCCTTCATCAGTCCGATATTGCCTTCTTGAATCAGATCCAAAAACTGCAGACCACGGTTGGTATATTTCTTGGCTATCGAGATTACAAGCCGCAGGTTGGCTTCGACCATTTCCTTCTTGGCTTGACGCGCTTCGCGCTCACCCTTTTGTACAGTGGAAACGATACGTTTGTATTCCCCGATGGGCAGCCCAGTTTCCGACGCCACTGTGGAAATGCCAGTGCGGATGGTTTTGATATCGTCCCGGCTTTTTGTCGCGAAATCCGCCCATCCCTTGCCTTTCAGACGGCGAACGCGGGAAATCCATCGCGGATCAGTTTCGTGACCCTGATAGTGCTTTAAGAATTCAAGACGGCTTACACGGCGACTTTCTGCCAGGCGCAACAATCGCCCTTCCAATCCTATAAGGCGGCGGTTGATACCATAAAGCTGGTCTACCAAAGCCTCGATACGGTTGTTGTTCAACTGCACGCCCGTTACCAGCTGCATCAATTCTGCATGCAGCTTATGGTATCGATTTTCCTGTGCTTTAGTCAGTTCCTGATGCTTCAATGCCGCTTCGACGCGCAGGTCTTGTACTTTTTTGAAACGCTTGTAAACCTTCGCCAGTTTTTCAAATTTCTCTATAATGACCGGCTTCAATGCCTCTTCCATCGCGGAGAGGGATAAAGTAGCTTCTTCTTCTTCGTCCTCGTTTTTGTTGGCCTCTGATTCCTCACCATCCATGTCATCATCATTCGCCGCAGCCGTTACCTCAGCACCATTGGCGCCGGGCGGCGTCGTGACCACTCCCCCACCATTTGCCACCTCATTCGAAGCATGGTTGGCCATGCCCTGAATTTTTTTGCCATCGGGGCCAGCGCCATAGGTTGCATCTAGGTCGATAATGTCACGCAAGAGCACGCTACCCGCCATCAGCATGTCATGCCATTCGATCACAGCACGGATAGTCAAAGGGCTTTCACAGATACCGGCGATCATGGCTTCCCGGCCTGCCTCAATTCTTTTCGCAATTGCAATTTCACCCTCACGGGAAAGCAGCTCCACGCTACCCATTTCGCGCAGGTACATACGCACGGGATCATCGGTGCGTTCCAGGGTCTCAGTCGTCTTGCCCGTTGGCAACGCCACTTCAGTACTCTTGGCTACCGTCAGTTCCCTGCTCTCAGTAATTGCGCTCTCGTTTGTCGTGTTGTTGCTGTCTACCGCATCGGCCTTTGCGACTTGATCATCAGCTTCCTCTGCCTCAATTAAGTTGACCCCCATTTCTGATAACAGAGTCATGAAATCCTCGATCTGCTCAGAGGAGACCTGCTCCTGTGGCAAAGCATCATTCAATTGGTCGTATGTGATGTATCCGCGCTCTTTCCCCTGCCCAATAAGTTTTTTCAGGTTGGCCTCGGCCTGAGAGTCAATCAGCGGCTGATCGCCGTTTTCTTCACGTTCCGTTTTTTCCGCTGTTTGTGCTTTCGCCATAAATGTCCGCCCATCTTTGCGCTCGGCCCTTAGGTCTGCTTTATTGCCAGAGACTTTTCGCCATCAAAAAATTAGTGGGCCAAGCCCCAGGCGCTTAAACAACCAAAGCACCACAATTTGCTATAAATCTTCGAAACGAGCCACTTCTGCGGTAGCTTCGTCGACCGCCACTTTTAACGCCAAAAAACGAGCCTGCTTCTCATCCGTCATATCACGACCAAATTCATCCTCCGCCTGTTTTAGGTCACGACGGAGATCTTTAAGTCGGTGCCGTCGAAAAACGCTCGTCCAGTCCTTTTTAACCCGTGCCAACGTCATATCCGGTCGCGCGAATGGTTCAAGCTTCGCTATACCTGGGCCCGTCAACTCTGCAATTATTCGGCTGGAGGCATTTGCCGTTCCGCCGCATTGAAGATTTTGTTTGAGGCCTTCTAGGTCAAGGGGCACGCCGGACGTAGCCATTTCTATAATCGCTCTACGGATGTTGTCAAGTTCAGGGGAACCCAAATTTAATTGGCCAATCTCTTCAAAAACCTCATGAATGAGGTTTGGATGGTTTAACAGCGCAGCAATCAAAAGCCTTTCGCGTGGTAGCGTGTCAGCGTTTTCTCCCTGCCCCAACCCCATATGGCCGGGAATGGGCGGCGCATGAGTGGTGCTCAACGGCAGATTTCGTGATTTTAGACGACCGGTGCCAGCATTGCGAGTTGCAAAGACTTTTGTTGGGAGCCCAAAGGCCATTTCCAAACGTTTATTAAAGTCTGCTCCATAGTATGCTTGCACAGAGCGGTCGCCAATTAATTGCACCATATCGCGAATATCTTTTCGTAAACCGGCCCATTTTTCTGGAGTATCGGGATTGCGAGCTAGCAGCCGGGCACGCCACAACAAATCCGACAATGGCACCGCCTTATTCAACAATTCCGAAAATGCCTCCGACCCCTTTGTACGGATCAGGCTATCGGGGTCTTCGCCATCAGGAAGGATTACAAAACGGAGGGAATAGCCAGGTTTCACTATCGACAGTGCGCGCTCCGCTGCGCGTAGTGCCGCGCGCTGACCGGCGGCATCGCCATCGAAACAAAGTCTGGGCTCTGGTACCAATCGCCAAAGGGCTATCATTTGCTGTTCCGTAAGGGCGGTGCCCAACGGCGCAACCACGAACGACAATCCGGTCTGATCCATGGCTATGACATCCATGTACCCCTCTACCACCACCAGACGGTCACCGTCCCGGGCTGGTTGGCGCGCGTTGACCAGATTGTAAAGCAAGTTGCCTTTGTGAAAGATTGGCGATTCTGGTGAATTCAGATATTTCGCTCGCTGATCGCCAAGGGCCCGACCGCCAAAAGCTACAACCCGCCCCTTGGCATCGGTAATGGGAAATATCAGGCGATTACGGAACCGGTCGTAGCTCTCGCCACCACCATCGGGTTTGATCAGCAATCCCGCTTCTAACAGTTGAATTTCTGTTAGGCCTCGTGCCAGCAAAGTTTGTTTCATGCGATCTCTGGCGTCAGGCGCGTAGCCAAGACGGAAACGGCTAATTGTAGCAGATGTCAGCCCCCGGTCCTTCAGGTATTCTCGCGCGCCCTTACCCGCTATACCCGATAACTGGCCCACTAGCCAATCAGCCGCAACCTGCATGACGTCATAAAGAGTTTTGCGCTGCGCCTCCGCCTCATGGTTCCATGGTTGGGAGCGAGGCACCTCCAACCCGACTTCAGTCGCCAACCGTTCCACAGCCTCTGGAAAAGACAACCCCTCGATATTCATCACAAAATTTATGGCGCCACCGTGGGCCGAACAACCAAAACAGTGATAGAACCCCTTATCCTCGTTTACAGTAAAGGACGGTGTCTTTTCGTTATGAAAAGGGCACAGGCCTGTATATTCCTGGCCTCGCTTTACCAGCTTGACCCGCCGACCAATCAAATCGGCAAGTCCAATACAGCTGTTCAATTCGGCAAGGAAGGTTTCAGGGATAGCCATGTGTGAAAAAGCTCTATCTGCTCAGTCGGCTTTTCACCTGCCCAGCCGCCTTGGCAAAATCCATGCGCCCCCCATAACGTTCCTTCAATAGGCCCATGACATCACCCATGTCCTTCAGGCTCGTAGCGCCTCTCTCGGCAACGACTTCACCCACCGCCACAGCCATTTCTTCCTGCCCCATTTGCTTAGGTAGGAATTCCTCGATAATTGTGATTTCTTCTTCCTCCTGGGCAGCTAACTCCAAACGACCGCCCTCCCGATACAGGATTGTCGATTCGCGCCTTTGTTTGACCATCTTTTGCAAGATCGCCAAAATCTCTTTGTCACTAACACCGTCAGTCTGTCCGTCCGAGCGGACGGCAATGTCCCGGTCCTTGATCGCAGCCAAGATTAGGCGCACCGTAGCTACACGGCGTTTCTCTCCAGCTTTCAAAGAGACAGTCAACACGTCCTTCAGGCGGTCACGCAATTTCCCGCTCCTTCAAATCTGGCAGGACTGCTTACAGTGATAAAAGGATAAAGGAAAATAGTAAAAATGGCAACCGGCATAGGTTTTGAAAATATTTTATAAGCATTTGATTTAATTATATTATTTGTAATTCTTGGGCACTTGACGGGGACCGACCCTTGGCGTAGTGTCCGCGCCAATTTTCCCACCTCTCCCGGCACGGCTGGAGTCCAAATCGCAATGAATGTAAAGGAAAACAGCCACGATTCTCCAAATCAGGAAGCACCAGATTGGGCCAGCGCCGCCCTGATCCTGATCGACGGCCATATTTTTTGGGGACAGGGAATTGGTGCGCCGGCATGCGCAGTGGGCGAAGTTTGTTTCAATACTTCTCTCACAGGTTATCAAGAAATCTTAACCGATCCCAGTTATGCGGGCCAAATAATTACCTTCACCTTCCCCCACATTGGTAATGTAGGTGTAAATGACGAGGATATAGAGACCCTAGAGCCCACTGCCCAAGGCGTAGTCCTGCGGGCCGATATTTCGCAGCCATCCAATCATCGCGCCTCTAGCCATCTAGATGCCTGGCTTGTGAAATACAACCTGCCAGGAATTTGCGGCATCGATACTCGACGTTTGACCCGGTTGATCCGTGACGGCGGCGCACCCGCGGGAGCGGTAATTCATAGCCCTGATAGATCCTTCGATATTCCTACCATGAAAGCTGATTGTGCGGCTTGGCCAGGGTTGGAGGGCATGGACCTGGCGGCGGAAGTGACCTGCAAACAATCCTATCGCTGGGACGAAACCCTCTGGCAGCTTGGAATCGGTCATGGCCGGCTGAAGAACCCAAAATACCATGTGGTTGCCATGGATTTTGGTATCAAGCGGAATATCCTACGCTGTCTGGCCTCTATCGGCTGCAGGGTTACCGTTGTACCCGCTTCGACCGGGGCAGATGATATTCTAGCAATGGACCCCGATGGTATTTTCCTTTCCAATGGTCCCGGCGATCCGGCGGCAACGGGTGTCTATGCGGTGCCAACTATTCAGTGTCTGATCAACTCTAGAATACCAATCTTCGGCATATGCCTAGGACACCAGATCCTGGCCTTAGCCCTGGGTGCCGCGACCGCGAAAATGCATCGCGGCCATCGCGGTGCCAACCAGCCGGTCAAGGATCTGACCACCGGCAATGTTGAAATTACGTCGCAAAACCACGGCTTTGTCGTACAACGTGAAACCTTGCCCAAGGGAGTGGTAGAAACTCACATCTCTCTGTTTGATGGTTCCGTGGAGGGAATTCGAGTCGAAGGAAAGCCAATATTCTCAGTGCAATATCATCCCGAGGCCTCGCCAGGCCCGCAGGACAGTCATTACCTGTTTCAACAATTTATAGACCTAATCGAGGGCCATAAACTTTGACTGCTATGCGACAAATAGCGCAGATAAATTTATTCTCACGCAGGTCGAAATTCACGCCTATAACCTTAGAAATAAGCTCCGGCATTTACGGGAGTGGGGGTTGTTTTCAATTTATATGCGGTTGGCAATATGTTTGATCTCATCATCCGCAACGGCACCGTCATCGACGGTACTGGTTCTGCAAGCTTCCGAGCCGACGTGGCAATTCTAGGTGACAGGATCACCAATATCTGCGATTTGACTGCGGCTACGGCCGCGC
>CAZDQC010000136.1:0-8948 GCA_964507245.1 uncultured Rhodospirillaceae bacterium | reverse complement strand
CGCCAGTTGATCGAACGGATAGAACGTCTGGAGGATGAAAAGGCTGCCATGGCAGCCGATATTCGGGAAATTTACGCTGAGGCCAAGGCAGTGGGGTTTGATGCAAAAGTTATGCGTCAGATCATTAAACTGCGCAAAATGGACACGGCTGACCAACAGGAGATGGAAGCGCTGATCGATACCTACAAACACGCGCTGGGAATGGAATAACGAGCCATAAATGGATCGGAGCGAAAACATGAGCCGGCAAATCAAATCCGTCGCAATTTGCGGCACAGGCACGATGGGGTCTGGAATAGCGGCCTTATGCGCCAATATGGGCTTGCCGGTGTTGTTCCTTGATCTGACCTCGAAGGGTGAAGACCGCAACGCCATTTCCGCTGCTGCCTTAGAACGCATGCAGACTGGCCGCCAACCAATGTTGAAGGACGAAGACGCTCTGGCTCGCATCCAAATTGGGAATTTTGACGATGATTTGGTTAGGATTGCTAATTTCGACTTGATCGTCGAGGCGATCATCGAGGACCTCGGCGTTAAGCGGGAATTTCTAGAAAAAGTTGAATCTTTGCGTTCCGACGGCTCAATCGTAGCTACCAATACATCTGGCATAATGCTTGCCAAGATCACCGAGGGGCTAGGGGACCGTTTGGCCCGCGATATAGCTGTCACACATTTCTTCAACCCTGTTCTGGTTATGAATCTGGTAGAGCTGATACCCGGCGGAAATTCGGATAGCGAGGTCATAGATTGTCTGTCTAGCTTTTTGGCTGACGATCTGGGTAAGGGAGTGGTGTTAGCCAAGGACACCGTTAATTTCATTGCTAATCGGATCGGTTGTTTTTGGCTGCTGAACGGATTGAATAGCGCCGGGACAGCCTTGGATGCCGGTTGCTCTATGGAAGAGATCGATGCGGCTCTTTCTAAGCCCATTGGTGTGCCGCCAACGGGTTTGTTCGGTTTGTGGGACCTTATTGGCTTGGATGTTATGGATTTGGTTGCTGCCAACTTGCGGGACAATCTACCAGCCGGCGATGCGGGTTTGGCCTATGCGAAACTTCCTCAGGTTGCCCAGGACATGTTGGCGCGCGGCCAAATTGGCCGCAAGGCAGGCGCCGGGTTCTACCGAATGAGTAAAACTGGTGATGGAGAGCGTTTCAAAGAAACCTTTGATGTAGCGGCCGGTGATTGGCGTGGTTCTGCGGATGTAGAACTGCCCGAAAATTTGTTGAATGCCGTAGACCTGCTGTTCGATGACGGTCCATTAGGGAAGCTGGCTTGGCAGGTTATGGGTGGCACTTTGCTGTACGCTGCCGACCTGGTGCCACAAATCAGTGATGACGTAGTTAATATTGATAATGCTATTCGATGGGGATTTGGCTGGCGCCAAGGTCCATTTGAACTGCTTGACGCTCTGGGGCCCGAGCAGATTATCGATCGACTAGAAGATGAAGGCAGGCCGGTTCCGAAAATGCTGCAGGTGATTAGAGAGGCCGGCGGCAATAGCTTCTATCGCAAGAACGGCGCCGAGTATCTGGGTTTGGACGGGGCCTGGCATTCCGTATAGTTCTGAGTGCCGTATAATTCCAGAAGGTGAGAGTGCGAGCCAAGCTCTGTTCGGTTCGACTGTTGGCCACGGATTTATTTTTTTGATGACGCTGGTCATGAAATTCACGGTGGCATTTAATGTTCCGCCTCCACCATCAATTTTAACGGCTATAATTTCGATTTTATTATTGTTTACAGCCCTGAAAACAAAATGAAACCCTCTTCTTCTAATGCCACTTGTTATTCTAGTTCTAAAGAGTGTCTAATTCAGGTAGTGGCTTGGGTTCCGTACGTTATAGATTTCAGCAATTTGCAGATCACTACTTATTCAGGAAATGCAAGGGCAGACCCGGGCGTGGCCAGTCCAGGGCAATCAGACGGCCCGCACCGGACAGGGTGATATAGGCCGTTTGCATGTTTTCGCCGCCAAAACAGATATTGGTGGTCATGATGTCGGGTAAAGGGATGAATTCCACCACGCCGCCGTTTGGTGAGGCCACTGTTATACCGCCCGTTAGTAAAGTGGCGACGCATATGTTGCCGTTAGCCTCCAATGCCAGACTGTCAAACCGTTTGATACCATCTGGTGCCATGATCACCTCGCCCCAGCCCACGGCGGGCCATGGTTTGGTTTCGAGTTCGCCTTCACCGATTATGTCCCAGGCAAGCAGGCGGCGAGGGTCGGTTTCTGCTGCATAAACCCGTTTTCCATCAGGCGAAAGACCGATACCATTAGGGGTCATCAGGGGAGCGGCAGCGCGCTTGATAAGGCCGCCGTCGGATCGCGCATAATAAACCGCGCCTCGGTCCATATCGAATTGCCGCGATTTACCCAGGTCCGTAAACCAGAAATTTCCCGTGGCATCAAAGACGATATCGTTGGGTCCGCAAAGAGGTCGACGTTCGCATTCGGTATACAGGATTTCGACAGCGCCTGTCTTGAGATCAACTCTCTCTATCCGGCCGCCGGAATAGTCGTCTGCCTGGGCCGTTGGATGACGAACTCCATTATCGGAACCCCAGTTGAAACCTCCGTTGTTGCAAATATAGACCTTACCATCGGGACCCAGAGCAGCGCCGTTGGGTCCGCCACCGGTCTCGGCAACTATTTCTTGGCGGCCATCGGAATGTACTCGTGTCAGGGTGCCGCGTTCAATCTCCACCAGAACGACTGAGCCGTCGGGCATGGCGATAGGACCCTCAGGAAACATTAGGCCAGAGGTGATTTCACGAAAATCGGGCATTTCATTGATCATTTTAGAGGTGAAAATTGGGCTGGTATCAGAAATGTATTTTCCATTTCTTCCAGCATGGATCCGCTTTTTTTCAGAAAAGACTGCCAGGCAGGATCGGCATTGGCGCTGGAGCGAGCCTGGGTCCGTTGGTCTAGATCGTCATAGGCCCACATGTGTGAGACTTCGTTGGGGTTTTCCGCCTCCGTCTGCCATAGGCAGATATTTTGGGAATACTTTTCACGGGCAGGCATGGCCTCGGATATGGCGTCAATCCAAGCGCCGGCCTGGCCGACCTTGGTCTGATAAAATCGGTATTCATAAATATGCCCTTCGCCCTCGGGCACTTTAAGATCCAACTGCGGTTGCATCAGCCGAATTTTCTGACGCCGCATCAAGGGTCGCACGTGGGCTACATATTCATTGTTCCATTCGGCATTTTTTCCTAAGCGGGCCCTGGCGTCGGCCCGGTTGTTTAAATCTTCGTACGACCATAAATGGGCGATTTGGTTCAGACTACCGACTTCGCTAAACCAATAGCCCTCACATTTTCCATAGTTGTCTCCTCGGATTACCATGGCGCGTTCCTCCGCGAGTTTGAGGAATTCGGGGACTTTGCCCGGCCATAATGTATAAATTCGCAACTCATGTATCATGATCGTTTCCTCTCTTGTTTGAAGCTGATCTTGCCAATTGCTCGTGGCTGTGACAACTACTCCTAACCAAGTCGGGTTTTAGGGATCATGATCAGGATCACCGACGATATTTGTCTGGGCGAGAACGAGGTCGAGTTACGTTTCATTCACGCTCCTGGTCCCGGCGGGCAGAAGGTGAACAAAGTTGCGACGGCCGTGCAATTGCGTTTTGATGCTGCCAATAGCCCCGCTTTATCCTCGTCCGTTTTTCGACGCCTGCGCACTATGGCCGGACGGCGTATGACCCTGGCCGGCGTCATTATTTTGACGGCTAGAAGATTTCGTAGCCAAGAGCGCAATCGCGTTGATGCCCTAGAACGGTTGGTTGAGCTGGTACGGAAAGCCTCTATATTTCCCAATATTCGCCGACCAACGAAGCCAAGCTTGGGTGCGAAACGTCGCCGTCTTGAAGGCAAGCGTAAACGAAGCAATTTAAAGAAGATGCGTAGCCGGTCGGGTGTCCATGATTGAAGAAACAGCCATATTCAGGGACGGATTATGCTGTCCTTCCGTTAAAATATGATGATTGTATTGGGTAATATGGCTGCATGAGTGATGAATTGATTTACCATGTTTGTGATGGCGTGGCCTGGCGTGCGGCGGTTGGTACAGATGACTATGTCGGTTCGCCGGACGATCTGCGCGACGGCTTCATGCATTTTTCCACCAAGGCGCAAGTCCGTACCAGCGTGGCTCGGCACCGGTCTGAACAAATCGGATTGGTACTCTTGATAGTCACCACAGAGATACTCGGTTCAAACCTCAAATGGGAACCTTCACGCGGCGGACAATTATTTCCACACCTCTACGGCAAGCTACCCAGAAGAGCAGTTGTGGAAGCGATAGAACTTCCACTTGGCCCTGACGGCATGCACGAGTTTCCAGATGGTTATCCCGGCCTCGAGGAGAGTGAAATTTAGCGCTGAACCAAACCACTCCGACGAAGTTGTTTTATACAAGAATTGAATCTCGATGGCCCTTGTTTACCAACTAAACTTAGTGACATTTTTCGAACGTAGTGATCTTCTATAATGAAGTCACAGCCTCATGCGCGGCCTAGACTTTGTAGTCAGGCTGTTCTCGGTCGAGCTTGCGCTTCAATGCCTCGAAATGGTGCTCAGCATTGGAGCGGCCGTCGTACTTAGGCGCGCTCTTAAATCCGGCCAAGGTTTGGTTTATGACCTTCTTACTTAGGACGTGTAAAGGTTGTCCCGTCCACATGGCGTATAACTGTACTTGCGCCACACGTTCCAGATAATACAAACGATCATATGCCTCAGCCACTGTGCGTCCGATAGTGACGGCGCCATGGTTGGCCATTAGTAGGATGGTCTTATCGCCGAGGACTTCGAGAAGACGCTCGCCTTCCTTTGGGTCAAATGCTGGACCCGCGTAGTGGTCGTCATAGGCGGTCTGTATGGATACGCCTAACTCGGTTTGCCCGATGGGTAATATGCGCTGGTCTTTTAAGCGGGTAAGGGCTGACGCGAAGGGCATGTGGGTATGTAAAACGCACGCGGCTTCTTTAGATAGCCGGTGCATTGGGGCGTGAATGCAATAGCCTGAACGTTCGATCTCGCCTTTGCCGGATAGTAATTCGCCGCTGTAGCTGACTTCCATGAAGGAACTGGCCGATACTTCGGACCAATGCAGGCCAAATGGGATTTGATAATAACGATCGTCAGCGTTCGGCACGGCCAATGTGAAGTGATTAAAGATGCCTTCATTCAGTCCATCCGTCACTGCCAGTCGATGGGCTGCGGCTAAGTCGATGCGCGCCTGCCATTGGGCTAGATCGCCCTGGATTTCCTTCGTGGGAAGCACTGTAACGTTCATAAATTTTCTCCTTGGTCGGAGGTGCCGTGTTGCGAACCCTTAAACTATGGCATCCAGCCGGGTGTCACGTCCAGGGTGGTTACAAAATGCCAGCTAGATATCCTGGCCCTTAAAACAAGGTAATTCGCCATTGGTATGACTTTTATACTAAGGGAGAACGTCTAAAATTCAAAGATACAAGAAACAGAAGCTTAATGAGTAGAATTCCACGACTGGAGATAACACAGTTATGTCAATAATTTTCCGCGCTTTGCGTTCCAAGTCAAAGATGGCGGCGGCGGTATCTGGACAAGCTAAATTTCGGCCCTAAATCTGGGCTAATTTAGGGTCGCAGACCATGCCGGTGCGTATCGCCGTACCCTTGTCTGCTTCTGCAAAGGCGGAATTAATCTCCGAGATTGGATAAAGCTGGGACAGTACCTTTTCAAAGGGATAGCGATCGCTATTTCGTTGCAACAACTCAAGGCCGCGGCGTAAAGACCAAGCCTGATAGCCGCCAACCCCGACCATGCGTCGGTTTTGATGTACGAGCCAGCTCGGATTAAAAGGAATGGTGTGTTTGTGACTGATGTTGCCGATTACCAAATATCGGCCTTCATTCCGCGCCATCTTTAAACCCTCGGTCAGAGCTGAAGGGTGGCCGACGAGTTCCGCGACCACATGACCGCCGCCGCCTGTTAAATCCGCGACCGCCTCGACCCGCCGCTCCGGGCCTTCAAAATCATCCACATTCAATACATGGTCTGCGCCGAATTCCTTCGCAAGTGCAAGCCGATCTTGGCGTTTATCCAATACCACTATATTCGTCGCGCCCGCTTCTCGCGCCACTGCCGTAGCATAAAGACCCAGACCGCCGGCACCTTGGATGACGACGCATTCCCCGGCGCTAAGATTAACCTGGCAAAGACCGTAAATGACTTGCGCCAGAGCGCAGTTCAGCGGTGCGACCACGCGGTCACTTAAATGATCGGGAGTCCGCAGTACAAAATGTCCTGGGCGTAAATAGAAATACTCCGCATAGGCACCGGTAAAATGGGGTGGCTTTTTGCTTTGTGAACGTCCTGCGCCGATACGCCGAGACTCGCAATGATGGGTGTCGTTGGCTAGGCATGGATCGCAACGGCGACAGGGATAGAAGTAGGAATAGACAATGCGGTCGCCCTCTGCCAAGGGGTTGCCAGCGGCATCAGTCTTTACGTTGGCGCCCAGCCGTTCCACTCGGCCCGTCATCTCATGACCCATGATGGTTATAGGCGAGCGAGGTGTCTCCCCATGCCAGCCATGCAGGTCGGAGCCGCAGATGCTGCTGACCATGACGCGGACTAATATACCGTTCGCATCGACGTCAGGGACTGGATATTCCCGCGCCTCGAACGGCTGGTTAGCACCGGTATAAACGTATGACCAACCTTTCACCACCAACCTCCTAATTAGTCACAGGCAACAGCGTGATTTAGTTAATAATTGTCTTTATATATCAGAGGCTTATATAAATAAATAACCAGTCCGTACCCATAATAAAAACAAAGGGTTACGGGTTGGTGCAAATTTTTTTGCAAAATTTTTCATCTGCGGTTGAACAACTCAAATAGGGTCTGAACCTTATCCTCTAAGACCCGCACCCTTACCAATATTTCCGCACGAAATGCAACAGCGATTGCGCCCACTGCTATCGCCCCTGAGATGATCCCCCAGGCATCAATCACTTCAGTCATCACGGCAAAATTCTTCGTATAATTCGTTGTGGGCCAGCAGGACACGCTTGGTTGCCGTGGTCAGCTTATCTTCCTCGGCTACGCTGATTGGTTTCATTCCATCCGCATCCGGCAAGGCCTGTGATCTTTGTCACATCGACCAGGGTGCTGATCGTGATAGAATTTTGCCCGAAAGGAATTTCGTTATGTTCAAAATTCTCTCGCCGTGTGGCCTGATGTTTAGATTATTTGTCGCAGTGACGTGTTTTTCGCCCATGTTGATGGTCAACGAAAGCCAGGGCGCGACCATTACTCGTGATGACCATTATCCGTTTTATAGTGACAATCTAGTGCAATACGTGGCTTCGAAAGGGACGTTCCCGGCCCTCGTAATTGCCAATCCATTTGGCGCGGGCGCGGATAGAGATCTGTTGACGAACCTTGAAATGCCGGGAGGCTATCCTCCCACACCGTTTTCCCGAACCACCCCTACGTCTCGAGATGACGGCCATCTGGTCTTGATATTCAATCCTGTTCAGTCCTCCAACGGCCCCTCGGCTTGCGCTTCCCCATCCAGCCAGGCTGATCTTTCGAAGTCGAGATTCTCCAGTCCTCTTAGATTGCAGATCGCCTTTTGCTATGACAACGAAGTGGTGAGCGAGGCGTACATGGAAATGCAGCAGCCCTCGGGGCTCGGCGACCGTGTTTTTCACCAAGACATGGCGCAGTTGTTGAATATCCTGTTGCCGATTGAGAACCCGAATCGGGGGGACTGCGGTAATCGTACTGGTGGTAATTGTTGAAGCTCAGGCCACGGGTCCTTCTAAGGAAAAAAAGGCCGAGATGATCTCCCAGGCATCAATCACTTCAGTCATCACGGCAAAACTCTTCTCGCTTTAGCTCGATGCCGAGGCCCAACGGCTCACTAACCATCACCGACCACCCCACGGACCCAATTGAAATTGATTGTCAGAAGTGTGGCCGCACTGGGCGTTATCGGAAGGCGACCTTGATTGACAAATACGGCAGCGATTTTGTGCTGCCCGACCTATTGGCGCTGCTTGCCAGTGACTGCGAATTTTGGAATAAGTTGGGCAACCAAGGCTGCGGGGCTATCTATCCGGCCCTAGGGGCTGGGGGACGTAGGTGGCGGCGACCGGCTAGCCTCCAATGGGGTATCTTGGCCCATGTGGCGTTTGGGCACTACTGGTAAACTAGCCGGTCCATCCAACGAGGATGAAAATGGGAGGTCCAGAACCTCGGGGCAGTCTTCCTATGACGCCCAAAGCTCGAAGCCTCACGTTTCCCGACAAATTTTAAACAAACTCACCACGCTGACATTGACGTAGATCAATTCTCCCACTGTACTAGCCGGTAAGTCATCTTCCAGGCGTGCGACTGACTTGGCCAGCACAGTTGCTGGAGAGCGGTATTGCAGGGCCAAGCTCAACAACACACCAGCGTTGTAAAGCAGCCTGTTCAGAAACGTGCCACCCTTGGCCCCGGCGGAGAAAGAAGGCCTCACGTGGAAGGCCGGCTGTTCCGAAATTCAGATCGCGGCCAGCACCGGACATGTTGTAATAGAAAGCCAAGTAGGCGGATATTTGAACATGGGACAAAAGCTGGCAATAGAAGCCTTTGCAAAATTGGATTCCTTGCTTGTGCAAAACCCAACTAATTAATTTTAGTTAAGCAATTGATTTTATGTTATAATTTAAACTATGACATATTTCCATTCCTCCTCCTATAATCGAGCCCAAAGTATGACTTAGTTGGGAGGATACCATCGTGTCGTTGCAAATTAACCCTCTTTGCAATGCTCTTGGGGCCGAGGTTGCTGGCTTGGATCTTTCGCAGCCTTTCGACCCCGGAGAGGAACGTGCCATTCGCGAAGCATATTTGCAGTACCATTTGTTATGCTTCCGCAGCGAGCCTGTGGCAGCAGC
>CAZDQC010000135.1:0-8965 GCA_964507245.1 uncultured Rhodospirillaceae bacterium | reverse complement strand
ACGGCCGGCACATTTTCAATAGGGTTCACGCAGCTTGCGCTTGAAGATTCGCCGGAATCTTAGTCAGCAGCATTGGAAATACCCCTATTAAAGTCGATAAAATCATAAACCCGGTCGTGTTCTAACGCTGGAATATGGCCGCGGGCCTTATTGACAGCGGCGAGGTCAATTTGAGCCATAGAAACGCCGACTTCCGTGCCAGCGTCGGACAGTACTTCGCCCCAGGGCGCGATGATCACCGAATGACCGTAGCTTAAGCGGCCCGCCACATGTTCACCGCATTGGGCCGCGGCGATAATAAAACAGCCTGTCTCGATGGCGCGGGCTCGCATTAGTACGTGCCAATGTGCTTCGCCCGTAATTTGCATGAAGGCCGAGGGGATCACCAGCACCTCCGCGCCCAACTTGGCTAGATCGCGGTAGAGGTGAGGAAAGCGTAGGTCATAGCAGATGCTTAGGCCTAGTTGGCACCAGGGCAGAGGCGCTAACACTGCCTGCGAACCTGGTCGGTAGTTGTTGGATTCTCGGAGATTTTTGCCGTTGGGTAATACCACATCGAACATATGGATTTTGTCATATTTTGCGATGATTTTACCGGAGGGGTCGATCAGATATTGTCGGTTGGCTAGGCGCTCCTCGCTTTCTAATAGTACGGACAAGGATCCAGCTAGCAACCAAGCGCCAGTCTCCTGTGCCCAGTCCTGAAAGGCAGCCAAGGCGGGATGCTCATTCTCCATAAACGACTTGGCCTGGATATTTTTTCTGCCAACCTCGATCATGGCGGCGCATTCCGGCGTAGTGATGAAATCCGCTCCCATGTCCCGTGCCTCCCGGATCATGGTGCCGAGGGAGGCAAGATTTTTGTCCAGATCATTACTGGCGTTGATTTGCACACAGGCTGCGTTGAAAGTGGCCATGGTCTTATCCTTGTGGGTTTAAAAAGCCGTCCAGCCGCGCTTGTTGTTCTAAGGCATACAACTGTTCGCACCCGCCCACATAGGTTCTGCCAATAAATATCTGCAGCACCGTATGGCCAACATTAGCACGCTGCATCATCTCCTGGCTGGCGCCAGTGGTTTTGTTCACATCAGTGCCATCTTAAGGCACGCCCTCGCTATCTAGCAGCTTCTTGGCGTGATAGCAAAACGGATAAAATCCCGCAGTATAAATTGTCACATTCAGCATATTGAATCTTCTAATTCGATTACAACATCCTTTCTAGGTCAGCACATAGAAGAGCGGAACGCCATGCGGTTTCAAAAACCTGGCATATGCCTAAATCGTAGTTTGCAGGGTGCAGACGGCATCAATCAAAACCACATGAGCGTCTATGAGTCGAAACCTTTCCTGCTTTCGTGCGGCAAATACGTTCCAAATTGTGTGCCCCGCGTGGCCCAGCTACATCAACTACGGCTCGGCGTTTTGGCGGTGAGACGCAGAACCTTGCTGCGAATTTGGTCGTAGGCAGAGCTACTATGGCCCCATTATGCTCTCCCAGTTGTGTTTCTCGAATTGGGTAGGACACAATATGGTCTGTCTAAAGGTCAAGGTCGCCCCTATTATTGGTGTAGTAACGGTTTTTGGGCGGACATCGACCTTGTTATTTGTTGAGGAAGGCGATGTGGTTGGGGACGTGAATGTCGAGGGCGCCTCCGATTTGGTGGCTGAGATCGAAGGCCTGCATAAATGTGCTCTGTTCCGGGACAACAGTGAGATGTTCTGGTTTACCCTTGTCGTTCGGCCATTTAACGGCCCCAATCCGGCCATTTGATCCATTGCAGGGCCCTCCCAAAATTTTTGACCGCGGAGCCGTGCGTTGCCATAGGGACCGGGCGGCTGCAGAATTATTTAAGTTTGATTTTCTAATACGTGAAGTTGCAGACCGTTTGGCCGACTGTCTGTTAGATATCAAGAGGGATTTTCCTGTAGCGTTGGATTTAGGCTGCCATGGCGGACAATTGGCCCGGATATTGGCGGGTCGGGGCTCCATATCGCAGCTGGTGCAATGCGATTTATCTGTTGCCATGTTGTCCCGCGCCGAGGGCTTGCGTTTGGTTGCGGACGAGGAGACTTTGCCTTTCGCCGACCAGAGCTTCGATCTGGTCCTGTCGGCGCTGTCGCTGCATTGGGTTAACGACTTACCTGGTTGTCTTGCTCAGATCCGCCGTACTTTGAAGCCGGATGGTCTATTCCTGGGCGCTATTATGGGCGGCGGCACTTTATATGAGCTGCGCCAAGCCCTGCTGACGGCGGAGATGGAGACATTAGGCGGGGCCTCACCGCGGGTCTCGCCGTTTGTCGATGCCCGCGATGCCAGCGCTTTGATGCAGCGGGTGGGGTTTGCCCTTCCCGTAGTAGATACGGATAGGATTGTTTTGTCCTACGAGGATCCCTTTGCCATGATGGCTGAATTACGGGGACTTGGAGAAAGCAACGCGGTCGTGGAAAGGCAAAGCCGCTTTACACGTCGTGCATTAATGGCCTTGGCGGCACGGCATTACCATACAAAACACGCGGGCGAAGACGGGCGTATTCCAGCGACGTTTCAGATCGTCACCTTGTCCGGGTGGGCACCCCATGATAGCCAGCAAAGACCATTGCAGCGTGGCAGCGGCCGAACACCATTGTCTGATGTCTTTGAATAGCTCAGAATTGTTCTGAGTAGACTGTGCGGCAAGCGGCGGTTTCTAAATTGGTGTTAAAGAGCTAACCGGCTATTAGGGGACGGCGTGCGCAAATTTGCTGTTTAATGGCAGGTTCCGGCTGCTCAAGGAGCCCATGAAAATAATCCAAAATTAATAATTCTTCCTCAACAGCAGCTTTGAGCTCTCCCGCTTGCAAAAGAAAATCTGGGTTGTTGGGTCGACCAAAAGCCTCGTTTCCAACGGCGAATGTATCATACAGTAATAGACCACCAGGAGCGACGGACGAGATAATTGTGGGCAAGAGTGGCCGGAATAAATAATTTACTACGACGACGGCGGAAAATTGCCGATTTTTAAGCGGCCAGGGACCGCTACCTTCTAAATCATGCTGGATGATTTCCAGACGATCTCGTGGGGTCAGATTTCCGATATCGCGGTCAAGGGCAGTGACCGGATGGTCCAAGTCCAAAAAATAATTGCAATGCCGGCCAGATCCACAGGCTAAATCAAGCACTTGGCCGCCCTTTGGCGCCAAATTTGCAAAACGAGATATCCAAACAGAAGGTGCCTGCATTTTTTGAATTCCGGACTTGCTCACGGGCTCCTTCGATGCCATTTATGGGGCGTAATGATGGTATTCGATTTAGTATGCGCCAACAAACACACCTTTGAGGCTTGGTTCCGGGATTCAAAGGCGTTCGATGGCCTGCGCAAGAAAGGGCAGGTCCAGTGCCCCACGTGCGGCGTTGACAAAGTTGAAAAAGCACTGATGGCGCCGAACATTTCCACCTCCAAAAAGCAAGCCAAAGCAGCCAAAGAAAGTGCTGAAGCGGCGGAGGCCGTGCAGATGTTGGCCAAAATGCGAAAGCATGTGGAAGACAACTGTGATTACGTTGGCAAAGAATTTGCTGAGGAAGCGCGTAAGATACATTATGGAGAAGTGGAACAACGCGATATCTATGGCGAGGCTACCCAAGCAGAAGCCAAAGAACTGCAAGAGGAGGGGGTGGATTTCACTTCTATTCCATGGGCGCAGCAGAACGACAGCTGATCAATTTTGGCCTAGCTCGTCTGCGTATCCTTTCGGCTAAAATGTAGGCGATGTGGAGGGGGAATACTCCTTCTAGCAGGTGGTCTATAGAATTATGGATACCCGCGAACGCTTAAACAAGATGCTTAATTAACGGGTGGTGCTCGGTTTGGCTGGACGGGACATACGGCGCAGTTCCTCCATATCAGCCCGGTGTCGGCCAGCGACGGCGTGGGCTTGTAGTTGTGCTGTGGCATAAGCGTGCGGCCAAATCTGTGCTTCATGTTCGTAGTGGGCCGCGGCTTGCAGCGTAAAATGCGGATTAACCAGGTGCGGACGGGCCAGGGCGACCAAGTCGGCCCGGCCGGCGGCTAATATTGTATTAACCTGATCAGCGGTAGTGATATTGCCCACCGCGATGGTGCTAATGCCAACCTCGTTTCGAATTTGATCGGAAAACGGTGTTTGAAACATGCGGCCGTAGGCAGGTTTTTGATGGGGGACGGTTTGTCCGGCAGACACGTCGATAAGATCACAACCGGCATCCTTCAGCATTGTTGCCGCGGCAACAAGATCTTCGGAGGATAGGCCGCCTTCATGCCAGTCAGTTGCCGACAGGCGGACGGATATGGGACGGTCGTCCGGCCAGACAACGCGCACAGCTCTGAAAACGCGCAAGGGTAGTGTCATACGGTTCTTGATATCTCCACCGTACAAGTCCTTTCGGAGGTTCGTCAGAGGCGAGATAAAACTAGCCAGCAAATAGCCATGCGCCATGTGGATTTCCAGCATGTCGAAGTCGGCCTCAAGGCCATATTCTGTAGCCCTGACATGGGCCGCAACAAGCTCGTCCATATCGTCCTGACTCATCTCTCTCGGTATGGCACTGTTGGGCAGGTAGGGTAGCGGAGAGGCTGACATAATTGGCCAATTTCCGTTCTCTAGAGGGTGATCGGGGTTCTCCCAACCAAGTTGTGTCGATCCCTTGCGGCCCGCGTGCCCTAATTGCAGGCAAATCTTTGATCGGCTTTGGGTATGTACAAAATTTACGATGCGTTTCCAGGCCTGGCATTGTTTATCATTATAGATGCCGGTGCAGCCAGGACTGATGCGGCCGTCTCGGGCGACTACAGTCATTTCGGTAAAAATCAGGCCTGCGCCACCTAGACACCGACTTCCCAAATGCACCATATGCCAGTCATTCGGTTCGCCCTCTACAGCCGAATATTGACACATAGGCGAGATAACTATCCTGTTTTCCAGATCCATGCCACGCAACCTGAAGTACGTGAACATGGGAACAGTACCTGGTGGAGAGCCGGCCTGAACAGCAAACCAATCACGTACGTCTGCTATCAATTGCGGGTCTCGTAGGGAGAGGTTCTCGTATGTGATTTGTTTTGATCTCGTCAGCATAGAGAAATTGAACTGACGGGCGTCCATGCCCCAAAACCGCGACACGGTTTCGAACCATGTTAGTGAGGTGTTCGCGGCATGCTGTATGCGCTCTACTTCCTCTCGACGCACCGCTTCGTATCGAGCCGGAGCGCTCGTGATATTATCTCGGTCAGTCTCACACGCCTGATGTAGAGCTATGGCGTCTTCCATTGCCAGTTTAGTGCCGGAACCAATTGAGAAGTGTGCGGTATGGGCACTGTCGCCGATTAGCACGATATTTTCGTGCACCCAGCTTTCACAATGAATGTTCGGAAAAGCACGCCAATTGGATCGGTTCGTTAATACCTGGGCGCCGTTTAGTTCCTCCGCAAATAACTCTGCTATAAATTGCGCCGTTTCAGCCTCAGTAGCCGTGTCCATGCCAGCGCTTTTCCAGGTCATCTCTGTCGTCTCGACGATCAAGGTGGCTAATTCGTCTTCGTAGCGATATGCATGGACGTTCCAGATGCCATTGCGGTCTTCCTTGAAGATAAAGGTAAAGGCCTCGAACGGAGCTGCGGTGCCCAACCAGACAAACTTGTTCGGACGAAAATCAATTCTTGGATTGAAGGAAGCGGCATAGGTCTCGCGGATTTGGCTGTTGACGCCGTCGGCGGCAACCACTAGATCCGCATCCTGGTAAGGGGACGGATCTGTAATTTCCGATTCGTAGTGAATGGTTACACCAAGACCGTCGGCACGATTTTGAAGAATCTGCAACAGACACTTCCGGCTCATCCCGCAAAAACCGTGTCCCGACGTCCTAATCACTTGTCCGTCGTAACGGGTCTCAATTTCATCCCAGTAAGCGAAGTGATTGATGATCTCGTTGTAACTTTCTGCGTCCGCTTCTCGGAAAAAGCTGAGGGTCTCGTCGGAAAAAACCACTCCAAAGCCAAAGGTGTCGTCGGGCTGGTTCCGCTCGAATACAGTAATTTTATCCTCAGGATGTTGTTTTTTCGCCAGAATGGCAAAGTATAGGCCGGCCGGCCCACCGCCAATAATGTTGGCTTTCACGTGCTTCGGTTCCCTTGGCTTGCATAAATTTGTTTTGAGTCTAAAACAAATCTGAGCTGGAAAGAAGCATTTCGCCTATTGCCTGCGGACATCAATACCAACTTCCATTGGAATGAGCTATGTTCGTTGGAAATCACAGAGAAAGAACAACATGATGGTTCGTCATATTGCCGTGGTAGGGATGCTTTGTTGCATGATATTGCCTGGCTCGGGCGGGTTGACTATGGCACGAGCGCAAACGTCCACGACTTCGGTAGATGGCCCAATAATAGCGGTATTAGATGTACAGCAGGTGTTGCGCAGAGCCGCCGCCGCCAAAGGGATTCGTGAGGTAATGGAGGCGCGCCGAAAAAAATTCGAGAAAGAGATTTCCGAGGAGCGTTTACAACTTCAAGGTGAGGAAAACCAGTTGCGTAAGCAAAGCACGATCCTATCGCCTGAGGCTATGAGCAACAAACGACGCGTGTTAGAAAATAAGGTTTCGGATCTGCGCCGCAAGGCAGAGCAAAAGCGAGGCATCCTCAACCGAGCCTTTAACGGCGCCACAAGAGAATTGCGTCAAGAGATCGCGAAGGTTTTAGCCGATCTGATGAAGGAACAAAATATAACCATCACTCTGGCACGCAAAGCGGTGTTGGTGTTCGATCAGCGCCTAAACGTTACTGAGGAGGTCTTAAAACGCCTCGATAAAAACCTGCCGAATGTGAAGATAGACATTAGGAATCCAAAAAATAAGTAGCACCCCTGCAGTTCGATGAAGCCTCGCAAGGTGTTTTGTCCATGTTGAATAACCGCTGGGCAATTTTGACCTTATTAATCTTTGTGCGGTTGGTTATGGGTTTCCAGTTTCAGGCAGTCGCATCCATGACACCGTTTATGGCAGCTGATTTGGGCTTAGACTTCGCCCAGATTGGCACTTTGGTCGGTCTTTATATGGTGCCTGGTTTGGTTATTGCGTTGCCAGGTGCCATGCTGGGTAGCCGATTCAGTGATTTGACTATGGTTTTGTTCGGCGTTGGCGTCATGGCGGTAGGAGGCGTCATCACGGGGCTAGCCGACAATTTCGTCGAGGTTGGGTTGGGTCGTTTGATAAGTGGCGTTGGCGCCGTTCTGCAAAGCCTGTTCATGCTAAAAATGGTCGCGGAATGGTTTGACGAAAAATCCGTCACCACGGCAATGGCGTTACTTTTGTGTGGTTGGCCCGTGGGTATAGCTATCGCGCTGACCACCATGGGACCTCTGGCAGAAGTTTGGAACTGGCAAGGGGTAATGCATTTGACTGCACTAACCTGCCTGTTGGCTTTGATTGCAGTTTGGGTCGGTTATCGGGCGCCTCCCGGCGGACAGTCCGTATCAAAGGTGGGATTTAGGTTCCACATTCCGCGCCGTGAATTAGCGCTGGTTTGTTATGCCGGCGTAGTTTGGGCTTTTTATAATCTTGCCTATTTTTCTTATCTGTCGTTTGGGCCGGCCATGTTGATCGAGCGAGGCATGGACATTGCGGCGGCTGGGGCCGCCATCAGCCTGGCAAGCTGGGGAGCTTTGCCAGGTCTACCACTTGGTGGTTTTTTGGCGGATCGCACGGGACGGCCGGGTTGGGTTTTAACTATTTGCTGCCTTTTGGCTGCCCTATTTGCCGGCGCCTTGCCCTTCGTAGACATTCCCTTTGCGTTGAGTGCCTTGACAGGCCTGTTTGCCGCTGCGCCGGCTGGCATCATCATGGGGAGGGCTGTTTTATCGATGTCACCGTCGAATCGAGTACAAGGCAACGCCATCCTCTACACTTTTTTCTATGGCGGTCTGGGACTTATTCCTGGTGTGGTGGGCTGGACAGCCGATGTGGCAGGCACCGCCGCGGCGCCGATTTATCTGTCTGCCGTCATTCTCGTCCTGACGGTCCCATTGTTCCTCGGCCAGTACCTCTTGTCGCGTGACTAGACCGCGTCGGGGCCTTTGTCAAAGGGGGCAATATCGCGATCGTCGGTCAATAAGTGGATCAGGGTGGGGAAGGCGTGCGAAAGCGCACCCTGCAGGGCATCTGCAAAATCTTCCGTTCTCTCTACGGTCCATGATTTACAGCCGTAGGCCGTGGCCACATCAGCAAAATTGGGACTGATCAGCCGCGTGCCGTAAATATGATCGAAGCCAAACCTCTGCCGCTGCCCCTCCAAAATTGAACCGTGTACGCCGTTGTCACAGACAACGACTACTAGATCGATAGCCTGTTCCACGGCTGTGACTAATTCCTGACCTGTCATCATAAAACCGCCATCGCCAACGAATGCGATGGCCGGTTGTTCAGGTCGCGCCAGGCGGGCCCCGATGGCACCTGGAATGCCATACCCCATTGCGCCTGATACAGGCCCCGCTTGGGTATGGGCGTGATCAAAACAATAAAAGCGGTGGATCCAGCGGGCAAAACTGCCGCCGTCGGTCAATATAGTCGTGTTGGCCGGTGCGATGCGCGACACATCGGCGGCAATATGTGATAAATCCACCACCCCTTGGACTGTGACAACGCCGGGCTCTCTACTCTGCAGGTAAGCCCCATGAAGTTTTTTCATCTCCCCATCTCTTGGCTCAAGTTTTGCCGCCAAGGCGAGGCAGGCCGGGCCAGGATCGGAAAGGATGGGCAGATCAGCTCGGCAGCGCGTGAGGACATCGACGTCCGGATAAATTTGGATTAGGCTCTGGTGATCATGGGGCAATAGACCGTCTTCTGACGTGATGCCGTCCATACGGCTGCCGACAGCAATTAGCAGATCCGCTTCTTTGAGAATTCCCCGCTGATAGGGCAGCCTGTTGATCTCCAGGTGTCCAGCGTAGGCTGGATGCT
>CAZDQC010000134.1:1194-9058 GCA_964507245.1 uncultured Rhodospirillaceae bacterium | reverse complement strand
GAGTAGGGCTGTGTCACCAAGTTCTGCTGTCGAATGTCATAGCCGTCAGATCCAGCGATGGCTTCCAACATCAAGGCATTATCGGGCACATTCGCGGTCATAGGTCCAGTGTGGTCGATATAAGGTTCGATAGGCATGATGCCCGTATAGGGAACCAAGCCGTGCGTCGCCTTCATGGCGACTATGCCGCAATAGGCCGCCGGAATGCGGACAGAGCCGCCCTGATCACCGCCGATGGCCATGTCCACATCACCTGCGGCGACGGCAGCGGCGCTGCCCGAGGAAGAGCCACCGGCGGAATAACCAGGCGCTCGGGGATTTTCCACGGCGCCTGCTGCATTTGTATGGCTTCCGCCAGACAAGCAAAAGCATTCGCAATGTACCTTGCCCGTAATGGTCGCGCCGGCATCAAGCAAACGGGTCGCTACTGTCGCATCCATATTGGGGACAAATCCTTCCAAGGTAGCTGATCCGTTCATCATGGGCACACCAGCTAGCATGACATTGTCTTTAAGTGCCACCGTTCGACCCTTGAGTTTCCCCTCGGCTGCGCCCTTCACCTCTGTTTTGTAATACCAAGCATTATGGGGGTTTTCTTCAGGGCCTGGACGATAGCCAGGTGTGCGCGGGTACTTAATCTCCGGTAAGGGATCCGCCATGTCATCAACAACTTTGTATGCGGCAACATAATCGGCAAAACGGGGCTGCATTAGGGCGACCTTAGCCACGTCAACGCTAATACCCAATTGTTCGGCAACCTCATAAACTTGCTCGTCAGTCGGTTGAAGTACGGTCATATTTGTTCCCCTATATGAATTTAGGTACTTGAACTATCCCAAATTTAATGATGCCAACCATGGCGGAGGTGCAAGCGGCTCGCTGCTACAAAATCCATAGGCCAGACTGTTACATTTTAACGAGAACTACCAAAACCCAGATATTCTGCCACCATTGCCGAATCCTGGATTTCCTCGATTGGAATTTCCGTGTCCAATACACCTCGGGATATCGTGTAGATGCGAGATGCCAGGCCCACGATAAAATCTAGATTTTGTTCGACAATTACGATTGTGAGATTCTGCTTTGCCTGCAGTTCCTGAAGGACTTCACTAATTTCGTCAATAATCGACGGTTGGACCCCTTCAGTTGGTTCATCAAGCAGGACAAGGGTTGGTCGATTACATAGACATCGGGCAATAGCCAAAATCTGTTGTTCACCACCACTCAAAGCTCCACCCCTACGATCCAGCAATGAGAGCAAACGTGGGAAGAACTCCAGCGTCTCATCAATTCGATCAAGAGAAACATTTTTGCCGAGAGCACCCACAGTGAGATTTTCCTGAACCGTAAGGTTGGGAAATATTTCTCGGCCTTGCGGTACCAACGACATGCCCATACGGGCACGACGGTAGGTCGCCAAGCGGCGAATTTCTTGGTCCTGATACTTTATGCTTCCACCTGTCGTGGTAACAAAGCCCATGAGTGCACGAAGCAAGGTGGTCTTGCCCATGCCATTGTGACCCAGCACACCGATAAATTCGCCTTTCTCCACATGCATATCAATTTTATGGAGTATCGGCACAGGGCCGTAAGCGGCTTGCAGATCATGAATTTCAAGCAGCGCCATCGGCTTCTTTTCCCAGATAAATTTCCTGTACTTCACTGTGAGCCATGATCTCAGCGACATTACCCTCAACAAACACCTGTCCGCGATGGAACACTGTGATTTCCGTCGCTATATCCCGGATAAACTGCATATCGTGTTCGACAACAATCAATGACATCCGGCCCGCTAGACCACGGAGTGCCGAAGCCAGACGGGCCCGCTCCTCTGCCGTCATGCCAGCAGCCGGTTCATCGAGCAACACGAGACGAGGCTGACCTGCAAGGACCATGGCAAGCTCCACCAATTGGCGTTCGCCATGGGCCAGATTACCAACCTCCCGATGCGCCAGAGAAGAGATGGAGATTAACTCCAGCATCTCATCGGTGATCTCCTCTGATCGAATTTGCGAATTATTCTGTCGAGCAGAAAGAGCAATATTTTCTCGGGCGGGCAAGCCATCAAACAAATTTGGCACTTGGGTTTTGATGCCAATCCCCCGGCGCACAATATCGTGGGTGTTCTGCCCACTCAATTCCTCGCCAGAGAACAAAATCGAACCCGTAGTAGGTCTCAATTGACCGGTCAGGCACTTGAAAAAAGTACTCTTGCCCGCGCCGTTAGGGCCAATAAGGCATCGAAGTTCGCCAGCCTTTAAGTTGAAGTCCACATGATCCACTGCCACGACGCCGCCAAAGCGCATAGTTAAATTAGCGGTGGTCAGCAAGGATTGATCCGCCGCCGTCATGCGGACTTTTCCTCATTTGATTGTTTGCTTCTATGCCATAGCTTGGCAACAAGGTCCCGGGCGGTTGGGAAAATGCCCTTAGGCAGAAGCAGTACTAGGAAGACCAAAATGGTTCCTAAAATTACCAAATTATTGAGAAAGGCTGTCTCACCTAGCTTTAATGAAATGTACTCTAGAGCAACAACACCGACGATCGGTCCGAATAGAGTACCGACACCCCCCGCCATAACCCAGATTAGACACTTGGCTGAGACTTCCAAACTAAATGCATGAGGATCGATAAAGGTTTGATAGGTTGCCCACATGGCGCCTGCAGCGCCACCGATAGCTCCACCAATGGTAAAGATTCCAAGTTTGTACAGGCGCACATCATATCCCAGTAAACCGGTACGCACTTCGTTCTCGCGGATTGAGATGGCGACCCGACCAAACTTCGATTTAATTAAGACATGAAGGAGCAAATACACAACGATCAAGATGGCCATGAAATACTGGAACAACTGGCCCGGCTCAAGCTCCACATCCGGCTGCCACGGTAACGTCATAATAGGGATAGACGGCATGCCGTTAAAGCCGCCCAAGCGCGCCTTGCCGATGATGTATTCAGGGCCTGCCGTGTGATTGATAAACTTCCAAAGGATCAAGGTAACTACAAGGGTGACGACGCCCATATAGACGTCATTCAAACGGCCGTAAAACATGAAATAGCCTAATGCCGCAGCAAATAAGGCACACAACGCAATGGCCATGATAAATGGAATGGTCGTCTGACCCATATTGATGGCTGAAACAGCGAATGTATAACCGCCGAGGCCGAAAAACCCCGCCTGACCAAAACTCAAAATTCCACCAAATCCCCAAATGTAGGCCAAGCTAAGGGCGAACAGCGCGAGTACTACATACTTGGTCATTTGCAGTACTTCGAACAAATCAAACAGGATGGGTATGAAAATCAAAATTGCCAACCCAAGGGCGGTGACAAAACAGACACCCAGCCAGTCCTTCATAACATTGCTCAACATGCAATCCTCATGGTCGAAACAGGTCTTACGTACTACGGGTGAAAAAGCGCCCAGTAATGCCTTGGGGCAGGAGGCGAAGCAAGACTAGTGCTACGAATAGCAAGGCAGCATCACCGTATACCGGAGTAGTGGCGAAGGTCACCGCCTGGCTAATGGACCCAAGAATACCTGAAGCGCTCAATGTTCCAGCAACTACAGCAGCACCGCCAGTGACAACGGTGATAAAGGCCTTACCAATTAGAAACGCGCCCATACCCGGCACCACGCCAGTAATTGGAGCTAAAATGCCGCCCGCGAGACCGGCGAATGCCGCGCCAATTCCAAAAGTAGCCATGTAAACGAGCTTCGAATTTACCCCCAGGCTTTCCACCATATCCGGATTTTGCATGGTGGCCCGGGCTATCAAGCCAGCCTTGGTGTGGCGCAAAGTTAGGTACACGATAGAGAGGAAGGCAACAGCAGCAAAAATCAAGAACAAGGTATAGACAGCTACAGAATAGTTTTCCCCGATTGTGAAACTGCCTAAGGGCGGTTTAACGCCTTCCACAGTGTTGCCAAATACCACTGTCACGAAACCCATTATGAATAGACTTAAGCCCCAGGTTGCCAACAATGAATCGATTATGCGGCCATAGAGATGGCGGATGATCAGTCGTTCTACGATTACGCCAAATATACCAACCGCCAAGGGTGCCAAAATAAGAATAGCGACCCAAAGGTTAACTCCCAATTTGGTTGTCAATACTACGGTGTAACCGCCCAGCATCATGAACTCACCGTGGGCGATGTTGATAACTCGCATCATGCCGAAGATGACGGCAAGTCCCGTAGCGATCAAAATGAGCCCGGCAACCTCCCGCAATAACTCAATGGCCACTACCAAGGAATAGTCCATATATGCCTACCTTGTGTCGTATAAATTTGCCCGGGTCATATTTCTCAATGACCCGGGCAAATTATATAATTTCGCGCTAGTTGAGCGAAATTTCGTAGTGCTTGTTGGAGTTCGGGTTCTTCTCAAGGTCACAAACCATTTGCGTATCTGCTGGCTGCACCTGAGAGAACTTCTCCTTGATGATGAACTTCTTGTCCTGCAAATCAGCGATATAGACATCGCGGACCGCATGATGGGTTTTGGGGTCAATAGTGCACTTGCCAGACGGCAGGTTGTAGGTTTTGCCTGACTCCATAACTTCGATTAGTTTCATCCGATCCATAGTACCGGCAGTGCGCACCGCATCGGCCCAGATCATCATGCCATCCCAGGTAAAGGCCGACAGCTCGGTCAAAAACGGCGTTTTCTCCGGGTAACGCTTTTTCACTTTCGCGACCCAAGCATTGTTTTCTGGCGTGTCAATAGAAGGATAATAGCCATAACTGGTAATGACGCCGTTTGCGGCTTCCGGCTTGATGATCGCAATATCTGCCCCGGCCGCTCCGAATGTAGTTGAGGCCATAGGAATTTTATTCTTCATGCCGGCCGCAGCCCATTGGTTAAGAAAGCCTAGATGACCGGTTCCCACAAGCACATGCATCACCATGTCCGGCTTGGCGCTTTGGATCTTGGAAATGGTCGGGCCGAAGTTGGTAACATCGAGGGGGAAGAAATCGGTCGAGACGACTTCGCCACCGTTCTGCTCAACATAGCGTTTCACCCAGGCTGCCGTGATCTGACCGTAATTGTAGTCAGCGGCGATGGTGTAGACCTTTTTGCCCCACATACCCATGGTGTATGGCACCAGCTTTTCTACTGTTTGCGCCGGAGTGGTGCCGAGGGTGATCTCGTTGCGGTCACAGACCCCACCTTCATAAAGGGTATTATAGAAATACAAGGTCTTGAAACGATGCAAAATGGGCCGGATGGTTTCCCGGCTGGCCGACGTAATGCCGCCCATCACCACGGAGGCCTTGTCCTTTAAGGCCAGTTGCGTGGCGAACTGGGAATACATAGACATATTCGATTGCGGGTCATAGACCACGCCCTTGACCTTTTTGCCCAATAAACCGCCAGAGGCATTGATTTCCTCGATCGCCATCAGCATGATCTGGTTCATGGGAATACCGGCAAAATCAATAAAGCCGGATAGGTCGTGCAATCCACCAACGATTATCTCGTCGCCGGCCTCTGCCGCCAATGGCATCATTGGTAGCGCGCTGGCCGCTCCGACAGCAGCCGTACTCTTAAGTATGGAACGTCTAGAAATGTCCCGCGTCATAGCAATTCCTCCGGTTCTGTTAAGCCTCAAAATACCCTAAGTAGGAACTGAGATTTCCTATAAAACAAGTTGTCCCTGGATTATGCCACTATAAGTGATCGACGCAAGGGTGACAGTGCACGGCTATAGCTTGTTAATCTAGTGGATTGATCCGCGTGCTAAATTTGAATAGGACCTCGGCATGATCCGAAATATCATTTCCACAGGATGCCCGGTTCCTCCTGCGGACGATATTCCCAACAAACCTAATCGGCTAAAGTTTTCAAACACCTAAATTAACCGGGAGTAACCAAGTACGAGAGACCGCTATATGATTAGTCTTTTGAATTGATAACGCGCAATTTTTGATGCGCAGTGGAAACTAAATCCCTCAAAGCATCGAGTTCGTCGAAGGTCAGCCTTCCCAAATCAAGGTCCAAATCGAGATTTTCGGTTCGTAAAGTAATATGGGATTGATCATCCGCAACATCGAAAAGCACCTCATAAGTTGAAATTGCTTCAGCAAAGCCTTTTACTTCGATTTTTCCGGCATTACTGCATTGAAATTTTTCTTTAACTTGCCAGTATGTATCTTTAGACAACAAAATTCCATCTTCTTTACACGAGGTTTGAAGCCTAGCGGCCAAATTTACTGCACTACCTATTACCGTATAATCCAAACGACTAGCGCTCCCGAAATTCCCCACTGAACAATATCCTGTACTAATTCCAATTCGAGCGCTTAAAGGTTTTTCTAGCCCAAAGTCCTTTATCCATTTATTGCGCAGTTCCTTCATTCTTTTCTGCATATCTATCGCCATTGAAACACACTTAATGGCGTCCCCTTGATGGCCACTGGATTCGGGATCGCCAAAAAATATCAGTATGGCATCACCAATATATTTATCTATTGTACCACCACTTTCTAGGGCAATATTTGACATTTCTGTCAGATAAAAGTTAAGCATTGCCGTTAATTCTTCCGGTTCTAATTTATCAGAAAGTCGGGTGAACTGAACTAGATCTGAGAAGAAAATTGTCAGTTTTTTGCGTGAACTAGATGCGCTGGTGGATTCGTATCCTGAAAATAAAATATCATAGAGTTGCGGCGATAGATATTTTGATAACTTTTCCGTCAATAAATTAAGTTCATTCTTTGCTTCAAGTGCAAGTTTTCTTTGTCTCTCTAATTCATTGCCTAAGTCTTTTCTTAACTTTCCTTCAAGTGTTAATTTTGCGACCTGACTTTTTAATATTTTAATTTCATCTTTCTCCAATTCTTTATCCATTACCCTCTCCACGAAATGATGAAATTAAGCTCTCTGATCAAGGTTTCCCAGTATGAGTTGTATGCGCTCAATTGTGCCATTATCAGAAAATGACTCGATAATTGTCGGAGCTTGAATCATCCATTCTGGTCGACCGTCATTCCATAACTCAACCTTTGGCTTAAAATTATAGTCAGGGGTCAACAAACCTGCTGGCACATAGACCATGCCGCCTAATACTTCGGGCTTTATAAAAATTGGCACGCCACAATTTGGACAATAATGTTTGGAAATTGGCTGGCCGCTGCCACCAGTCCACGAGTAGATTTCTATCTTGCCATCTATAGTGATTTCGTCTTCACCGAAAGCTAGTGCAGAAAGAGATGTTCCATGATGCAATTTGCATACGCTGCAATGGCATTGAAATTCCAAAAGTGGATCGTATGCTATGCTAACGCTGATATCGCCACAAGCACAGGTTCCATGGTGAGTTGACATATTATTATCCTTCCAAACTTTGGTGTGCCCACATTAGAGCATACAACACTAATGCAGTGAATGACCTAGGTTCGTGAATTTTCGTTAAGTCCTGACTCGATTGACAGAGAAAAGGTCGATATGTGCTGGAAAGGATTCATTCCAGTTCGAATTATCGGTGGCCTCTCTATTGACAGTAACCTCATTGAGTTACCCTGCACGCTGATAATTTCCGATGGCGGTTATAATTACCAAGGTGTGCTAAGAATTACCAATCAAGATAAAATAGCTACCCGCTAATGTCCGGTGATGGATTATTCGAAATAACCAAGAATAGCTGCAATCCAGTCAGCTGCTATTATCTATTATATCTATTTGGATAAATGGGGCCGGCAATGACAGTTATGCCACAATACAATAGGGGTTGTTCAAAATGACATCCAATTCAGAAAACCCAGAAGTAGCCGCAGCTACCGCGGTGATATTGGCGGAGACCGACGAATGGCAGAGGATTATGGCGCTGGACGGTGAGGTGGCGCTGGACGTCTATC
>CAZDQC010000134.1:0-1094 GCA_964507245.1 uncultured Rhodospirillaceae bacterium | reverse complement strand
GACGAATGGCAGAGGATTATGGCGCTGGACGGTGAGGTGGCGCTGGACGTCTATCTGGACATGAAATCGCCCCATGCCTATGTCGCTGTTCGGCCCTCGTTGCAAGTGGCCCGGGACTACCGGGTGCGGGTGAACTTCCTGCCTTACCCCATAAGCTATATCACAATTGGCGTGTCGACCAGCGTTGATGAGGACATGAAGCGCCGCCCGCCCAGCCCGGCAGCCGACCGCAGGGCCCGGATGTACTATGCAGCGGCCCGGCAGTACGCCGCCCTACAGGGCCTGCCGTTCCGCAGCCCATACCGCTTGCTCGATTCCACCAATGCGAGCAAGGCGTTGCTGTTCGCCAAGCAACAGGGGCTGGAGGTGCCGTTCCTGATGCGGCTATATATGCAAGGCTGGGGCAGTGGCTGGCGGGACTACGAGCTCGAATCTCTCGAAGTACTGCGCGGCACTTTGACAGAGGCGGGCGCCGAGACGAAGAGTTTCGATGCCTTCGCGGCCTCGGACGGCCCCGGCACGGCCGAACTCGAAGGCTGCATTGCTGAGGCAGAGTCCACCGGCTTTGTCGGCGTGCCGCACTATGTCTTCGATGATGCTGCCTCCGGCCGGCGGCTCGGCCTGTTTGGCCGCGAGCATCTGGCCCTGATCCGGGAGAAATTCCAGGCCCAGGGTCTGGCCCGCACCCCCGATGTGCGCCCCGATTTCTCACATGCCTGGCACGGTCCCGCCACGGATGTCTAGAAATTCTGCTGACCAGTGCTGCGCACGCTCCCTAATGCAGGACTTTCTAACAGGGATTTTTAGTAGCGCCGCAACAGGCCAATCAGTTGCCCTTGGATCTTCACTCGATCAGGCGGAAAGATACGGGTTTCATAGCCCTGGTTGGCCGGCTCCAATGCGACAGAATTTCCCTTGCGGCGCAGACGCTTCAAGGTAGCTTCATTGTCATCGATAAGGGCGACGACGATAGCACCGTTCTCCGCCGTTTCTCGCCGCTGCACGACCACTGTGTCGCCATCCAGAATTCCGGCGTCTATCATGCTGTCGCCGGCGACTTCCAGGGCAAAATGCTCCCCACGAGCCAGCATGCC
>CAZDQC010000133.1:3502-9069 GCA_964507245.1 uncultured Rhodospirillaceae bacterium | reverse complement strand
AATCGAGCCGGTTTTCACGACTGATCAAGCTGGACTTACACATAACCTGGTGGAACCTACGATGCCAGATCTGAGCCATGCCGGATTTCTGTTACCGCCAGATTCTCATTACTGAGGCACTATTACCCTAGCGACTTTCGTCACCAGACATTGGCCCAGTTTAGCCGTAGTCCAAGGCTGCGGTGAGAAAATGAAATTAAAATAAGGTCAAATTCCCACTGCTTTGTGGGGAAACCGGCGGAGTTTGTTATACAATCGGCCAGAAAACACCGTACCGGTTTACTTTTACCAAACGTTTGCCATAAAGGCATGGGTATTTGGTTTGCGCTTCACTACATAAAGGCATTTATCGAACTAGACTAGTGTTAGTGGCCCTGCCCTAATAAGCTCTACTCTGGCGTGTAAACTACTAGGCGTGTGGGCTGAGTGAGAAGTGGAGATGAATTCTAAGGACGGTATTTTTCCCTCCTGGGCCTGGATTTGGCTCCCCATCGCAGCGTTGGCGGTGGAATTGGGCTTCCGTATGCTCAATGAGCCTGTTTACCGGATATTTTGGCAAAGCGAACTGGGACCCGTTGAAACAGGCACAGTGGTAGTTCTGCTGTCAGGGATATTGGCGGGTTTGATGGCATTGCGGCAAGTTGGCAAATTACCAGCCCGCTGGCTAAAAGGCTGGCTGATTTTAGCCATCGCAGGCAGTATTTATTTCTGTGGCGAGGAAGCATCCTGGGGACAACACTGGGTGGGCTGGGAAACTCCTCAAGCCATGTCTAACCTGAACGATCAGGACGAAACCAATTTGCACAACACTTCTTCCTGGTTGGATCAAAAGCCGCGATTGCTGTTGGAGTTGGGGATCTTAATAGGAAGCCTACTCTACCCTTTGTATCTATGGCTGCGGCAGCGGGCCCGGCCATCAGACCCCGCTGACGTTCACTATTGGATCTGGCCAGATCGTCAACTCCTGCCAACCGCATTATTGGCGATGGCCGTCGTCCTACCGCAACGGTTCGAAAAACTTTTCGGCTGGCCGGTACCTTATCCCCTGGACATCCGGACCAGTGAAACCCAAGAGTTCTACTTCGCCCTGTTTATCTCACTTTATCTCTACTCATTTCAGAAGCGGTTGCATGCAAAGTGAACGCGATGTCTTGACCCTGATTGCGGGGGACACGTGGATGATGGATGTATTGGAAGCGGTGCGCCAGCAGCATCTGCCTGACGGTTGGATTGGAGCAGGCTTTGTCCGACGCAAGGTCTGGGATACTTTGCATGGTTTCAAGGAACCGACGCCATTAAATGATATCGATGTCTTGTTCTTCGATCCCGATGATCTCAGTGAGGCAAGAGAAAAGTCCATTGAATGCCTCCTAGCCAACGCCATGCCGGGGTTGCCATGGTCTGTAAAAAATCAGGCCCGCATGCACGTCTATAACCGCGATCGGCAATACGTGAGCACAATCAACGCCATACGCCACTGGCTTGAAACACCCACCTGCGCCGCCGTGCGCCTGGGCGACAACGACGAACTACACTTAATCGCGCCATATGGCATTAACGATTTACTAAAGATGATTATCCGTCCAACGCCAGTGGGAGAACGGCGCGCACTGGCTTATCAGGCGCGCATCAAAAAGAAGAACTGGTCGAGAACCTGGCCTAAATGCCAAGTCGTTATGTCGGCTCATTAAAATACCCAGCCCCGACCCGAACAGTGCCAGCATTCGCGCGGTCCTGCTCCGTGCGGAAAGGTGAACCTTTCCGTCCCACAGCGATTATGGGATTTATCGGGAACTGCTTATGGAACAAATCACCTTATCTCTCCGATTGGATCAGATCAGCGCATTTTTCCCCCACCATGATGCTGGGGGCGTTTGTGTTGCCAGAGGGCATAGTTGGAAAGATAGAAGCGTCAGCGATGCGCAATCCATCAAGACCATGGACCTTCAAATTCTCGTCCACCACTGCGTTTCCGGCTCTAGAGCTGGGCCCCATTCGGCAGGTGCCAATCGGATGATAGGCGGTTTCGGAATTCTCCCGTATCCAGTTTTCGATTTCCTGGTCGCTATCTACCCCCGGACCGGGCGAATACTCCTCTCCTCGGAATATGTCCATGGGCGAGGCCTGTACGATACGGCGCATCATCTTGAAGCCTGCCACCATTGTCTCACGGTCGTTGGAATTTCCCAAGAAATTGAACCGAATAGCCGGCTGCGTCCTGGGATCTGAGGATCGAATGTGGATGGATCCCAGGCTCTCAGGCCGCAACTGATAACAGGATACTGTCATTCCAGGGAAGGGATGCAACTTGCGCCGCTTCGGGTCCTTCACCGCATAGGGCACCAGATGCAGCTGAACATCCGGGGTTTCCAGCTCCGGCCGGGTCTTGAGAAACGCTAAAAGCGGGGCCGACGGCAGACTGATGAAACCACCGCCGGTCGTTAGATATCGCAGGACCTGACCGACGAGGCTTATCCCCTGAGCCCGTTCGTTGTAGGACACACCAGGAGCCGTCACCTTCCACTGAATTCGGGCATTGATGTGGTCACGGAAATTCTCCCCCACGGCCGGCAGTTCATGGAGCACCTCAATGCCATGCTCACGCAGCACCTCTCCCTCGCCGATACCCGACAGTTCCAGAATCTGCGGCGAACCGATTGCTCCAGCTGATAGGATAACTTCCCCGCCGGAGCGGGCCTCCTGCTCTCTGCCGCCCTGGGTGTAGCGCACGCCCACGCAGCGCCTGCCTTCCAGTACTAGGCCCAGTGTCAGGGCCTCAGTCACTACATGCAGGTTGGTCCGCTTCATAGCGGGACGCAAGTAACAATGTGCCGTACTCATGCGCCGGCCATTCCAGATGGTGGCCTGGGTCTTGACGATACCCTCCTGGTCCGGGCCGTTGTAATCAGCGTTTCGCTTGTAGCCAGCCTCCACCGCCGCATCAAACAGGGCGTCGTACAGGGGATTCTGGTCCGGGACCTCGGTCACACTCAAGGCCCCCCCTTTTCCGCGTACCCCGTCTCCGCCTTTTTCATAGTTCTCCATGCGCTGGAACAGCGGTTCAACGTCCGACCAACTCCAGCCCCGACAACCCAATTGCGCCCAGGTTTCGTAGTCCAGGGTTTGGCCGCGCACATAGACCAGACCATTTATGGAAGATGACCCTCCCAGCAATTTACCCCGGGGCACGGGAATGGTCCGATTGGCGGTACCGGCCTCGGGCTCCGAAAAAAAACGCCAATTGGCGGCAGGGTTGTCAATCAGCAACCCAAAACTGACCGGCAGACGGGAATAGGGATGGGAGGCCTTGCCTGCTTCGAGGAGCAGGATTTTCTTGGCGGTATTTTCACTCAACCGATAGGCCAGGGCCGAACCAGCGGAACCTGCCCCGACGATGATGTAGTCGTATTGCGTTCCTTCATTCATGACACCCGCCTTTTTACCCTTTTTCCGTCCCCGAAGGTCATACAATATGGCCAATCCCTTGGAAAATAGAAAATCTGATACGGGATGGATTCACGAAAATGCACGAAAATCATAGGAAAAGGGCCTTAACATTGCTTTAATAGACCGTTAATAGGGCTAACCTGCTTGACGGCATGAGAAACCAAAGATAGTTTTCCGGCAACATGACGCGGCCGGTTTACATACAAGGCCTTGCCCTTCGACTTAGCGACCCGGCCCTTGAGGGGCGCCGGGATGCCGCATTTCGTGCGTGCACGCTAAGGGACAACGCGTCAGATGAATCGTTTCACGACTAAGACAATCGCATTTCAGTATCTAGATACCGCCAGCTGGCTCGAGCGGTAGCGCCGTTTCGTTATTGTGCTAACCGGATGCGCCATTAGACCCAAACAGGCCGGGCAGTGACCGAAAAACAGGGGAAATCCTCATGAACAAGATGGCCTTCCACAAATATCAGGCCTTCCCACCTATTGACCTGCCTAACCGGCAGTGGCCCGCCAGGGTCATCGACAAAGCACCGACCTGGTGTTCCGTGGACCTCCGGGATGGCAACCAAGCCCTAATTGAACCCATGGGACGGCAAAAAAAGCTGCATTTTTTCAATCACCTTATAAAACTGGGTTTCAAGGAAATCGAGATTGGCTTTCCAGCCGCTTCCGACACGGACTTCGACTTCGCCCGGCATATCATAAATAACAACCTGATCCCCGAAGACGTCACGGTTCAGGTCCTGACCCAGTCTCGCCCGGAGCTGATCAAAAAGACTTTCGAGGCCTTGGACGGCGCCAATAATGCTATTGTCCATCTGTACAACTCCACATCCGAGTTGCAGCGCCGCGTAGTGTTCTCCCAGGACCGGGAGGGGGTCAAAAAAATCGCCACGGACGGTGCAGCGTGGATCAAGGAAAGAATTCCCGCCTTGGAAGCGGGGGGCACCAATGTGCGCCTGGAATATTCCCCGGAAAGCTTCACAGGTACAGAGTTGGATTACGCCCTTGACGTTTGCCATGGGGTCATGGACATCTGGCAACCCACCGAAGACAATCCAGTGATCTTCAATCTACCGGCCACGGTAGAAATGGCTTCGCCCAACTATTGCGCCGATCAGATTGAGTGGATGCACCGCAATTTTAGGGATCGGGAGAAGGTTGTTCTTTCCCTTCATCCCCATAACGACCGGGGTACGGCGGTGGCGGCTACCGAATTGTGTCTGATGGCCGGTGCCCAGCGAGTGGAAGGCACTTTATTTGGCAACGGAGAGCGCACCGGCAACGTGGATGTCATCACCATGGCCTTAAATATCTTCAGCCAGGGGGTGGATCCGAAACTAGATATTACAAATATTCAGGAATCCATAGAGGTTTCGGAATATTGCACCCAGCTGAATGTCCCCGAACGCCACCCCTACGCTGGTGAACTGGTCTACACCGCTTTTTCAGGCTCCCACCAAGATGCCATCAAGAAGGGCATGGCAGCGCATAAGTCATCCAACGATCCCCACTGGGAAGTGCCCTACCTACCGATTGACCCCAAGGATGTGGGCCGCAGCTACGAGGCCATCATTCGCGTCAACAGTCAGTCGGGCAAGGGTGGCGTGGCTTATATCATGGACACCGAATTCGGCATCGATATGCCCCGGGACTTACAGGTGGAATTTTCCAAGATTATTCAGAACATCTCGGACAGCACTGGCAAGGAAATTACCCCGGCGCAGATTTGGCAAACCTTCAAGAAATCCTACCTGGACATCGTGGAACCGTTCGAACTCATCGACTACCGTATGAATTCCACTGCGGAATCTGCCGAAATAATTATGTGCACTGCGTCTGTCCGTGCCTATGACGAGATTCGCGATATCGTCGGTCGCGGCGACGGGCCCATAGACGCATTCTTTGGCGCCCTAAAAACTAGTTGCGGCATCGAGGCCACATTCCTGGACTACGCCCAACGGGCCATGGGAGCTGGATCCGACGTAGAAGCCGTATGTTTCGTAAAATTAGAGGGCGAAGATGGCCAAATTACCCACGGTGTTGGCATCCATCCCAACACCAACAGTGCCTCATTGCACGCGATTGTATCGGCGGTGAACAGATTAGCGACGC
>CAZDQC010000133.1:0-3402 GCA_964507245.1 uncultured Rhodospirillaceae bacterium | reverse complement strand
GCCTCGTAGAGTTTCTCTCGCCTCGTCTCACTCTCGAAGCGGCGCAGCCAGATGTAAATGCTTTCATCCTCCTCACCCCTGAAGCTGCCGCATATCACCATACCTTTGGCAACCTGAAACGGGATGATCTCATCCTCCATAAATTTGACCCATTCGTCCATCTTGCCCGGTAGGACTTTGTATTGTCGGAGTTCATAGAAGGCTGTCATTGCTTTTCCTCTGTTTGGATTAAGGTTGAAGTTCGTTCAATGTCTTGCGGAGAAAATTGAGCACGTTGATTACCGCGTAATTCCGAAAACGAGCCCTGTCTCCCGGCAGCGACGTGGTCGTGGCACAGTGGGCATCCGACATGGCTAAATCGAGAAATATGGTGCCGCCAGGTTGTTCGTCAAAATTCTGTGCCGCCGTCACGGCCAGGCCAATATCCGTAGCAAACTTTCTCCGCACATGTGCGGCAGTCTCTGCAGCAATTTCTGCGCCCGACCGTGCGCTATCCTTTAACTCACCCGTAACCTCACCACCACGAAACGTCGCCATTCCGTGATCAATTTCGGATAGGCGGGCGGATAAAACCCCACCGGTCAATCCCTCGGCCACTGCCAGCGTCAAACGTTGTTGGCGCAATTGATTGAGGACCACTTTTTCCATGGATTCCTCATCCACACCAAAGACTACATCACCCAGGATATCGCGCAGCAAATCTTCTTCCCGTGATATTATGACATGTGCCGCCGTTTCGTCTGCTGCCTTTGCGGTAATACGGATTTTGATGCCCTCGATTCCGCTGGCCTGAAAAGCCAAGGTGAGGTTGCCTATCTCATCCAATTCCCCGATACGGTCCGACAACTTCTCCGCCAGACCGGATTCACTGTCGCCCCAGGTGCGCAGGACCCGACTACGGATTACCGCTGTTTCACCTGAGCGCCGACGCAGGTCGTCTAGAACGGTGCCGCGCATCATCTGGCGCATCTCGTGGGGCACGCCGGGCACCGCATAGATTACCTTGTTACCGACGGGGCAGATCAGTCCCGGCGCCGTGCCAGGCATTTGAGAAATCAAACTAGCACCTTCAGGAATATCCGCCTGGCGCCGGTTATTATCCACCATAACCCGACCTCGCGATTCGAACATATGTCGGATCTTGTCAACCACTGCCTTGTCCCGATGCAGATCTACGCCCATGACCGCGGCTATAACCTCACGGGTGATGTCGTCTTGAGTAGGCCCTAGCCCGCCGCAACAGATCACCGCCTCGTTACGGCCAAGGGCATAACGAATTGTCTGTTCCATGCGTTCAAAATTGTCGCCAACTTTGACTTGAAAATGAGAATCAATTCCAATCAACGCCAGTTGCTCCCCAATCCAGGACGAATTGGTGTCAACGATCTGACCCAACAGCAGTTCGGTGCCAATGGCGATAATTTCACAGCGCATGTAACAAGACCCCTTTCTCCTGCTACTTATATCCGCGCAAATCAGAACTAATTGGCGCACTAGAGGAGACTTATCATGAAAATAGGCTTTGGCATTCCCAATAATCAAGGCGTTAAAGACCCCAACCATTTGGTCGCCATGGCCGTCGCCGTTGAAAATATGGGATGCCACAGCGTTTGGGTCCGAGAGCATTTGTTTCATTCTAGCTACGTCGCCGAGCGCCTAGGCGACAGACCCTATCACGATGCATTGACGGTTCTGACTGCCGTGGCCTGTGCTACCAAAACAGTGCGTCTGGGAACCTCCGTGCTGGTGCTGCCTTGGCATGACCCGGCGCGTCTGGGTAAAATGATCGCCACCCTGGATCAACTATCTTATGGTCGGGTCGATTTGGGTATTGGCGTCGCTATAACAAAGGATGAATTTGAAAATCTGGGTGTCGATTTTGCCAGCCGCGGAAAACGCACTGATGAGATCCTTGGTGCCTTGCAAGCCCTGTGGGGTCAGGGCATTCCGGAGTTTTCTGGATCTTTCTATCATTACAGTGGCCTCCGGTTTTCTCCGAAACCCTATCAAAAACCCTATCCACCTATATTAATAGGCGGCTTCAGCGAAGCGGCGCGCCAAAGGGTGGCTCGTTTCGGCGACGGCTGGCACACCCTTCGGCAAACACCCCGCCAATTTGCAAAAGGTCGAGCAGATATTTTCGAACGGACGGAAAATGCCGGCCGCGACGCTAACGCACTTAGATTTTCGCTCTCTATCCCAATCCGATTCACCGATACGCCCCCCAGCGCCCCAGTGATGGACCGTACGGCGTTGACTGGTGCCAACGATGACATCGCTGAAACCATAAATGCGTACAAAATAGAGGGCTTAGATGAAATTGTTCTAGGCATCAGCAGTGCTGAAATGAATTTGAATATCAGGACGATGGAACGTTTCATGCTCGACGTTGCACCACACCTCTGATTTGGTCTGATAAACGCCGCCGATTAAACCGTAAACGGGCTGTACCAACGGCCTGTTATGCAACGGCAGAATCGGACGTTTCAGCACTATACTTTCCTATCCAGATACTAGAAATGGTCATAGCGAATACGCGCTGACTGCCATCTTAGTTTCTCCGAGAAACTGCTAAAGAACTAGCTCTGTGAATGCTGGAAAGTATCTCGGTCCCTTGTCATGAGACCTCGCATTGAATTTTTTAACCATAACTCCTTGCTATCGAATCCAAGGGTGATTTCTGGATGCCATGATTGGGAATAGGATATCGTAAGCCAACTTTGCTGAGTTCTTCCAGGCCCTTCACGATGGCAGGCAAATAGCTGGGCGGCAACGCGACCAGCATCTCGTCATCCTGTACACCACCGAACTTGCGTTCCGCATAACAGGGGATTGAGACACAAGGCTCGCCGGTAAGCAGGGCCTTGCCCCAAGAATCGGCGCAGGCGCTCTCACCCACACAGGTGAATTCGTACTTTTTATAATTCCTATGTTGCAGGCCATTGATAAAAGTAATCATTTGCCCTGGCGTCATGTAGAACAGACAAATATCCGGGTTGTCTAAACGGCCCGAAACCAGTGGTGAGGTGGCCAGCGCCTCATATTCGCCATACGAGGCACAGGTCATAGCCGACTGGTGTGCAATGCTATCCTTTAGGGTGCCATACCACACGCCATGCATACGCTCGCCGGACAGGAATTCTTTGTCCAAGGGATGCAGGCCAACCACAGCACCACATTGAGAACCCATCAGGTTGTCCATGGTGATACCCAGGGTGTAACCAATCCATCGGCTCTGTCCCACAATCTGATCCATAGCTAATTTTTCGTTGGGATCGGGACGGCGGATCCGAGGAACAGCCTCCATATCCGCTACAGTCCTGAACCGTTTCATGCCAATAGGTGTTGCCTTCAGACGCAGATAACGGTTCAAACCCTCCACAAGAGCATTGAAATCATATT
>CAZDQC010000132.1:0-9160 GCA_964507245.1 uncultured Rhodospirillaceae bacterium | reverse complement strand
CGTGGACGAATGCCCGAATGTCGTTAGATTTGAAATTCAATTCAGTGAGGGCATCAAGAACTCCCCGCCACTGTTCACCCGGTAGAGAAGGTACTTTAGCTGCCAGCAACTGACCTCCTGTCTCGTCATAAGCCAACAGGTCAGTAAAGGTACCACCGACATCAACACCAACAAGGTATTTCGATGTAGCCATTATAAGGATGCTTTCACAGAACGGAGTTCGATCTGATCGCCTGGATTAGCCGCCAGGGCGGCAAGGCCCAAGGGACCGAGCCGCAGCACATCATCCGTCGCAGCAATCTGAACCCAGCCGCGGAGAGCAGCCGCGCCCGAAGATATTGATAGTTCTACAAGGTCTCCCACGCTGACGCCCAAACGATCAGCGGCACTCTCGGATAGAATAATCCGTCGACGCGGACCATCGAGTTCGTCTTCATTCGCTAGCTGAACCGGCAGAGTGAAACGCAATTCCTGCAAACGTTTGCGTTCTGCTTGCGTAGCTGTCGCATCCAACTCGCCCTGCAGGTCAATCACCACACCGTAACGTTGCCTAGCGCGTTCAGCATTGATGTAGCCCAAGAATACATCCTGCTGCACCCGTGCCGGCTCTCGTTCCAGCGCATCACCGTAGCCGCCACCGCCTGACGACTCCATGCGCACAATATCACCTTTCAGAAGAGCAAAATCACCAACCTTTCCCGGTACCGGCGAAGGTTGAATTGTTTTCCCATCGCGAATTACGACGAAGCGGTTGGCGTCGCCACTATAGCCACCAGCGACCCCGAATGGCGGGATAACCGCATGGTCTGCCAATACGGACAAACTGGCGCCATCAGAGAGAATACGTACATCTCGTCGCATGCCGCAACCACCGCGGTACTCGCCATCTCCACAGGAGCCGTCACGCAATCCGTATTGTTCAATTCGGATGGGGCACTGCATTTCAGCGATTTCAGCCGCCTGTACCACATTGAAGTCACCTTCGGGGAATGCTCGAACAACATGGTTGCCGTCTGCATGCTTCGTAGCGCCGGTCCCTCCAGCTGGGTATTCATAAAGCAAGAAAATACCGGCCGTGCCGTCGGATCCGCTGGGCTGCGGGCCCGACATATAGACATGGTTAGCACCACCTTTGAGATCACCAACGAGCTTTTCCGGCAATGCTTGGCCCAGGGCCGAGACCATCATCGCTACCATGATAGCCCGACATTCAGCCATTCCCCCGCAAGGCGCTGGAAGGGTTGCGTTGAGAAAACTGCCCGGCGGATTGATCACCTTAATCGGATTGAACGTGCCGTGGTTCACTGGAGTGTGCGGGTCGAGATAGGATTTCACCACACTAGCGACTGCATTGAGTGCCATGGCTGGACCTACATTGGTTGGACCATTTGTCTGCGAGCTGCTGCCGCTGAAGTCAGCGATCAATTGATTGCCTACGACAGTCAACTTTAGTCTACCCAACAGTGGTTCCGGAGTATGGCCATCGCTGTCAAGGTAACTTTCCGAGTAGTACGTGCCGTCTGGAATTTGCGAGAGACGGTTGCGGGTAACCACTTCAGAACGAGTAATCAATTCCTCGACCGCCTCCAAAAAGGCGCTGCCACCGAAGCGCTCAAACAATCGCCCTATATGTTCCGCTGCTTTGCGCGAAGAACCTAGCATGGTGTTGAAATCACCTCGGCGTTCTTGGCGAATACGCATGTTGTTGATCAGCAGGTTAACGAAAGCCTCGTTCATCTGGCCTTTCTCACAAATACGTGTTGGCTCTATGCGCATACCCTCCTGATATATCTCCTTCACTCGCCCTGAGAGCGATCCCGGCGTCATCCCACCCACATCGCCCCAGTGGCAGCGCGTAGCTGTGAACATTGCCAGTTTCCCGTCGTGGAATACCGGGTAGAGCATCAGAATATCGTTCAAATGAGTACCACCCGTATAGGGATCATTGTGCAGAAAGATGTCCCCTTCGTGTATGTCATCCCTGAAGGAATTCACCACTTCGGCCGCCGAGTAGGGCACAGCGAAGATATGAATTGGATTGTCGGCATCCCCTTGCGCTACGAGCCGACCGTCGGCAGTGACTAGAGCACAGGAAAAATCGTGGCCTTCATAAATTATTGAGGAAAAAGAACTACGAATTACATTAGCCCGCATTTCGTTGACCACAGCAACTAACGATTCACGAATCAATTCTAAACGACCGAGTTCGTTCATAGCGTTCTCTTTACGTAGATGGGTTGGCAGAAAAATTGGAAAAACATTTCTAAATATTTTGGCATCCGGTCACGAGTCTGCATTATCGTACGGTGGGGTGAATTTTCAAAAATTCAAAACAAAGCTTCTTTGCAAGAAAATGAAAGTCCGAGCATCAATTTAAAAAAATTGTTGCGAGATATTATTGCGCATAGCACTAGGCTAACAAAAGCATAAAGTCTAAAGCAGTTGTATCCGACGCGCCGAGATGGCTTAAATAATAGTTTGAACAGCTAGGATAATTGATTGTCACCACTTTCTGAAAGAGCCTTAGAGTACGATTGAGGCGGGAGCTAATCAGGCAAATTATGCTGGAAAAGGAGGGCGTGGAAATGCCAAATGCCAAGCTTTGGGCCTATTTGAATGGGAAAATGGTTCGTGAAAGCGAAGCAATGATCCCTTTGACCGATCGCGGCGTCCAATGGGGTGACGCAGTTTACGACTCCATTCGCACCTATGGCGGAAAACCGTTCCAGATGCCATACCGGATTGATCGCTTCTTCCGCAGCTTGCTCTATGCTCGGGTCGATCCCGGTATAACGAAAGAGATGCTCCGCAATGCCACAGATAAAGTAATTGCGGCGAACCTGAAACTAATCGACGCCAACGACGACATTGCGATTAACTATTACGTTTCGCGAGGCTCGATGGAGGCGACTAACGGTTTGATGCCAGCGGGCACCGTAGCAATTTTCTGCCGCATGATCTCCTTCTCCAGCTTTGCCAAATTCTACGTCAGTGGAGCACCAGCGATCACGCCGTCGACCCGCCGTACCCCGCCAGAATGCGTCTCGCCCAAAGCTAAGATTTCAAACAAGATGAACCACTTCCAAGCTGAGATGGAGGCTAGGGCGCATAATCCAGAGGCCTTCGCTGTGATGCTCGACCTTGAAGGCAATATAACCGAGGGCACTGGCGCGAACTTCTTATTCGTCTCTGGGGGACGTGTTAAGGTGCCCGACACACGGCTAGTGCTAAGCGGAGCCGACATGGCAGCCATCCGCGAACTTGCGGAAGAAAAACAGATCGGCTGTGATGAAGGCGTCTTTACTCCCTACGATGTCTACAACGCGGAAGAAGCCTTCCTCACCACCAACAGTTTTGGCATTTTACCAATCGTGAGTATGAACGGCATGCCAATCGGTTCTGGTAAGGTCGGGCCGGTAACGCTCCGGTTAATGGATTCATGGTGCGAATTGGTTGGAATGGACTTCATTAGCCAAGCTCTCAGCCACTTACCGGCGGCGGAACGCGAAAATCTAGAAGCGGAAAGGCTTCGCGTATAAGTCGGCTCTCTGATCTTGACTCTTAAATGTGCTGATGTTCATTTGGATGGCCCCAATCCCACTTACTTCCAGCCACACGATACTAAGAACGGGATAGATTTCTCCAAGTTATCGAAGTATGTCCTGATTAAATTCCTAAGCGTCGATCCTTACCGGCAGGGATGAAAAGGCCCGTATGAAGTTTGAATAAACCCGTTGCGCCGGTCCCACAACCTCGATCCGCATATCACGAGCGAAAACCTCTTCCCACAGAATGCGCAATTGCAACTCCGCCAAACGATCGCCGACGCAACGGTGAATGCCTGCGCCAAAGGCCAGGTGTCGGCGAGCGTTCTCCCGCTCGACATTGAACTTGTAAGGATCCGCGAACACAGTTGCGTCCGAATTGCCCGATATGTACCACATAACCACCTTATCGCCCTTCTTGATAGATTGGCCGCTTAGTTCGGTATCCATCAAGGCCGTGCGCCGCATGTGAAGGACCGGCGTTTGCAGACGGATCATTTCTTGCACCATGTTAGCGATCAGGTCACGGTTATTACGGACTTTCGCCATCTGGTCCTGGTTGTTGTGCAGCGCCAACAGGCCGCCGGACATGGAATTTCGTGTTGTGTCATTGCCGCCGACGATTAACAGGAAAAGCGTGCCAATAAATTCCTCCCGGTCCATGTCCTTGGTGGCATCACTGTTGGCCAGCATGGTGATCAAATCAAACCCGCCCCGGCCGTCCATTCGCTCTTGCCACAAGGGAGCGAAACAATCGGCCATGCGTTCCAGTTCCTGGTAACGCTCCGCCTCGGATGTCACGACGGCATCAGGGGCATTGATGTTGGCCGTAGCTACATCGGACCAGTGGATCAGTTCCTGACGCTGTTCCTGGGGATAGTCAAACATAGTAGACAGCATCATACCTGTCAGATTTGTCGCAACTTTTTCGACCCAGTCGAACATAACGCCCTGGGGCAGCGCCTCCAAAACTGCTACGGTGCGCTGACGGATCAGACCTTCCATCGCCTGCAAATTTGATCGCTGGGTCATGGGTGTGACAGCGCGACGGCGCTCGGTATGTTCCGGTGGGTCCATAGAGACAAAGCTGGGGCGGTTCAAGTTCTGAGCAATGTCCTGCAACTGGATGCCACCGAGCTTGGCCTGGTTGGAAAATGTTTTAAAGTCCAACTCTACTTGTTTGATCAGGTCATAGGTAGAGATGGACCAATAGGGGCCGTGGACACTGTCTGCGCAATAATGCACGGGCGCCTCATTGCGCATCCTTTCAAAATAGGGCCGCCAAGTATCGGCACGGTACAACTCTGGATCGCTGACATTGAAATTTTCGATAGGACCTATATCGACGGCCATGACAAAATCTCCAGGATGAAATGTGAAATTACTATAGGCAGATCGCAGTGAGACATTCCCTACCATAATATCTCCAACGGAATAGGGAGCGGAGAAACGTATGTCAAATCTTCGGGAAGCCTTAATTATACGTATCTGATATTCGCTGGTATGCATTACAAATTGCGGTAAAACAGTTCCCCGAATAATGCTTCTGCAGATTGGAAATCCCATGAAATTCGGACTAGTCCCCGTTAACATCGGCATCATCGACCCGGAGCAAATGATCACCGTGGCGCAAACAGCTGAAAATACGGGCTTTGAAAGCGTCTGGACCTTTGAACATGTCATTGTACCGCTGGACTATCAGTCGAAATATCCCTACGCGGCATCGGGCAAAATGGGCGTGACGCCGGAAACGCCGTTCGTCGATCCTTTGATCGCCCTGACGGCCATCGCTGCACAGACCAAAACCATCCGCCTGGCCACCGGCGTGAATATCGTGGCACAGACCAACCCGTTGCTGTTGGCAAAACAGGCCGCCAGCTTGGATTTCCTCTCCGGCGGCCGCTTCATGCTGGGCGCCGGGATCGGCTGGCTGCAAGAGGAGTTCGCGGCCATGGGGGTGCCCTTTGAGCGGCGTGGCATACGGTTCGATGACTATATGGTAGCCATGAAAAAGGTCTGGTCGGGCGAAGTGGTGGAGCACGACAGTGATTTCCTAACTTGGCGCGGCTTCAAAAGTTACCCTCTACCCACGCAAAAATCCGGGCAGAAACCCGGCGTGCCCATCATAATGGGAGGGAAGGCTGGCAAAATCTACGAGCGCATTGCCAAACATGGCGACGGCTGGTTCATCCCTAGCGCAGAACCGGACGAATTGCCCGCCATGCTGGTGGAACTGCGCGCGGTTTGCGAAGCCGAGGGGCGGAACTATACCGAAATCGAATTGACCACCATGTGGTCGCCAAAGGGCGGGAAAGATTCCCTCAAGGTCCTAGCCGATCTGGGCATTGACCGGGTCGTTACTATCCTGGGCGGCAATATCGATGCAATCAAAGCCATGGCCGAGGCGCATATTACCTGATCAATTTTAATAGTAGATTACCCTCAAAAGACTTCCCCACGGAGCCGATTGAGATGGAGTGCGATAAGTGCGGCCGGCTAGGCATGTTCGAAGGAGAACCACGATGAGCGATAAACCAAACACCACTGACGAGATCCGCAATTTAGTGCGCGAGAGCTACGCGGCGGTGGCCCTCAGCAACAGTGGCTGCCTACCCTCAGAGGTCGAGAGCGGCTGTTGCGGCACCAACCTCTCGGAAACCCGAGCTCTGGGCGTGGGCTACAGCGAAGCGGAACTGGCGGCGGTGCCGGACGACAGCAACATGGGCCTGGGCTGCGGCAACCCCACCGCCATCGCCGGCTTGAAGGCAGGTCAAACCGTCCTCGACCTCGGTGCCGGCGGCGGTTTCGATTGTTTCCTGGCCGCCCAGAAGGTCGGGCCGAGCGGTTTGGTGATCGGCGTCGATATGACGCCGGACATGATTGATAAGGCGCGGCGCAACGCCGAGAAAGTAGAAGTCGACAACGTCGAGTTCCGCCTGGGCGAGATTGAGCACCTGCCGGTGGCTGACAACAGCGTCGACGTGATCATCTCGAACTGCGTGATCAACCTTTCGCCGGACAAGGCGGCGGTCTACCGCGATGCCTTCCGGGTGTTACGATCAGGCGGCCGACTGGTAATCTCGGACGTGGTGGCGCGCGTGCAACTGCCCGAGGAACTGGCCAACGATCTGCAGATAATTTCGGGCTGCGTCGGGGGCGCTGCCACGGTCGAGGAAATCACCGGCTGGTTGGAGGCCGACGGCTATGCCGACATAAGCATCACCTTCAAGGAGGAGGTGGCCAAGACCATCGACACCTGGGTACCAGGGCGCAAGCTGAGCGACCATGTCGGCTCTGCAACCATCGAAGCCCGCAAGCCCTAGGGTCGAAGCCTCCATCCACGGCTAGCCCGTGAACAATTCCCACGCCCCTCATTTGGCTTGGCTAAGGCAATCAACCACGCACTGCCAAAGGAGTACTGTCGCCGAAGGGTGGGTCAGAATTGGCGAAAGCAATCAGCCGGGCGTGCCAAACCGCAAAAAATCGATAAACTAATCAAATGAGTGCCCTGATCGCCACACTGACCGCCCTTATGCTGTTCGCCGTGATGCCCGTAGGGTACGATTGGTCGCCCGCCAAGCCGCTCAACGGCAACGCATGACTGAAACCAAATTAGCCAACGCGATGAACGACCCCCTGTTCCAAACTCTGACGATCGGGCACGTGACCTTCAAGAACCGCTTCATGAGCACGAGTCATGCCTGCGGTCTCGAAGAAGGCGGACTGCCGAAAGAACGCTATCAGCGCTACCATGAAGAAAAGGCGAAAGGTGGCATCGGAATGACGATGTTTGGCGGCTCCTCGAACGTCGCGCCGGATTCTCCGTCGGTCTTTCAACAGCTTTACGTCGGCGACGACAACGTCATTCCTTATCTTCAACAATTCTCAGAACGCATCCATGCACATGGCACAGCAATCATGTGCCAGATCACCCATCTCGGCCGCCGTGGCGAGCCTTATGCAAGCAACTGGCTACCAACTATCGGACCGTCACCGATCCGAGAAACGCTGCACCGCAGCTTTCCCAAGGAAATGGACGTGGACGACATCGATCGTGTCGTAAGGGCCTACGGCGCCGCTGCGAAACGCTGCAAGGAAGGCGGACTCGACGGCATAGAAACGCTCGCCAGTTCGCATCTGATTGGCCAATTCCTGTCACCCGGTACAAACAAACGCACCGACCGCTTCGGCGGTTCTTTAGAAAACCGCTGCCGCTTCGGCCTGATGGTTTTCGAAGAAATTCGCCGTCAGACTGGTGATGACTTCCTAGTCGGCTTCCGCTGCTCGGTGGATGACGCCATGGAAGGCGGTTTGACCTTCGAAGATGGCGTCGCAATCGCCAAGATCTTCGAGCAATCCGGATATATCAATTTCTTTAATGGCATTTATGGCCGCATGGACACACTTATAGGATTGGCCGTCGACAACATGCCAGGCATGGCGTCACCTATTGCGCCGTGGCTGCAGGCCGTCGGCGCGTTCAAGCGGGAAGTCAGCCTGCCAGTTTTTCACGCCGCTCGCATCAACGACATCGCAACTGCCCGCTATGCGATCCGCGACGGATTGCTGGATATGGTAGCAATGACTCGCGCGCATATCGCCGACCCGCATATCGTCCAGAAACTAGCCGATGGCCGCGAGGCGGAAATTCGCCCCTGCGTCGGGGCGACCCATTGCATGTCATCGCACCGCCCGGTCTGTTTACACAACGCGGCCACTGGCCGGGAAACGACGATGCCGCAAATCATCACACGTGCCGACTCTCCGGGGCGCAAGGCGGTTGTCGTCGGTGGCGGGCCGGCGGGATTGGAAGCGGCCCGAGTGCTCGCCGAGCGGGGTCACGGGGTCATTCTACTGGAAGCGGCAGGGCAACTTGGCGGGCAGGTCCGCATAGGCGCACAGGCAAGTTGGCGCGGCGACCTAATCGGCATCATCGATTGGCGCGCCAGCGAGCTTGAGCGGCTCGGGGTCAATATTAAGCAAAATTATTTCGCTGAATTGTGTGATGTCCTAGCTTTGGCACCGGACATTGTCATCGTCGCAACCGGAGGTACTCCCGATCTGGACTGGCTTGATGGTGCGGAACATTGCACCAATGTCTGGAATTTCCTGACCGGTAATACCGCCGTCGGCGAAGACGTGATCATTTATGATGGAACCGGTCGGCACCCGGCGCCCCATTGCGCGGAACATGCAGCGATGACCGGAAGCCGCTCGTCCCTGGTCTCGATCGATGGTGAGCTTGCGGCGGAACTGACCTATGCCGAGCGCGCAATCTGGAAGCGGCGCAGCTACGAGTTGAAGGTTGACATGACCTTCGACCACAGGCTTACGCGCGTCGCAAAAACAGGCAACCGGCTCACCGCGACATTCGTCAATGCGACGACAGGTGAAGCGTTAGAACGTACCGCGAACCAGATCGTCGTCGAGCATGGCACGGTTCCCATGAATTCACTATATCTCGACCTTCGAGCGCAAGCGACGAACAATGGCGTTACCGATTTGGATGCGCTGCTCGCAAATGAGCCGCAGCTGGTGACGTCCAGCGGCCAGTTCGAACTGCACCGCATCGGCGATGCGGTCGCAAGCCGCAACATACAGGCCGCAGTCTACGA
>CAZDQC010000131.1:0-9205 GCA_964507245.1 uncultured Rhodospirillaceae bacterium | reverse complement strand
TTTCTACCGAAGTTGGTAATTCGTGCACTGTGGTGTCTGCCACGAATACTGTTCGGCCACGCGCCAGCACCATAGACAGGCCGAACACCCGCTTCCCCGGTTGAGCATCAATCACCCGGCGCACATCATCATAAGTAGCAGTGTAGCTACGCGTCACACCGGTAACCAGGGCGTCAGCATCGCCCACGGCCAACATGCAGGATCCGTAAATGTTCCGATCCTGATTTACTAGACGTTGGCAATCGCGATACAAATAGCCCTGACGCTGGAGCCTTTCATACAAGAAATTGGTATATCGGTCGTTCTGGTCCTGGCTAAGACGGGCATTGAGAACTTCCACCCCTTCCAGCTTATCCATTCCCAGGCGTTGCATAGTTTCCTGAATACGTTCCTCCCGGCCGATCAAGACAGGAATGCCATAGCCTGATTCAAAAAAACTCAAAGCAGCACGAATTACTCGTTCTTCCTCGCCTTCGGCGAAGACCACTCGTTTGTTTTCCGTTCGGACCTGATCAAAAATCAACTGCAAAGTCCCCGCTGTGGGATCTAGCCGACGGCGCAGTTCCAGGGCGTAGGCTGCTTCATCCTCAATTTCGCGCCGGGACACACCAGTACGGATAGCCGCTTGGGCCACAGCCATGGGCACCTCCACCATCAAGCGGGGATCGAATGGAGCTGGAATGATGTATTCGGGACCATAACGCAGATCCGCCTTGCCATAGGCTTCTGCTACTTCATCGGGCACATCCTGGCGGGCCAAATCGGCTAACGCCTGGGCCGCCGCCACCTTCATCTCATCATTGATGGAGACTGCGCGCACATCCAAGGCACCACGGAAAATATAAGGAAAGCCAAGGACGTTGTTCACCTGGTTGGGATAGTCGGACCGCCCAGTAGCCATTATTGCATCGCCGCGAATTTCCGCCACCTCCTCAGGAGTGACTTCCGGGTCCGGATTAGCCAAGGCGAAGATAATCGGTTTTGAAGCCATGGAGGCAATCATCTCCGGCGAAAAGGCCCCCCGCGCAGACAGACCAAAAACCGCATCGGCACCGCTCATGGCTTCAGCCAGGGTGCGCATGGGAGTGTCCACCGCATGGGCTGATTTCCACTGATTCATGCCGTCTTCTCGTCCCTGATAGATTACACCACGGGTATCGCAGACGATGACGTTTTCATTTGGTATGCCCATTGATTTGCACAATTCGACACAGGCGATGCCAGCCGCACCCGCGCCGTTCACTACCAATTTGGTCTCGGCCATGTTGCGGCCAGTCAGATCCACTGCGTTAATTAGCCCGGCAGCCGCGATGATTGCGGTGCCGTGCTGATCATCATGGAAGACCGGAATGTCCATCAGTTCCCGCAAGCGCTGCTCGATGACAAAACAGTCCGGCGCCCAAATATCTTCCAGGTTTATGCCGCCGAAACCCTTACCCAAATAACGCACGCAGTTGATAAACTCGTCCACATCTTCGGTATCCACTTCGATATCGATAGAATCCACATCTGCAAAGCGTTTAAACAAGACCGCCTTGCCTTCCATTACCGGTTTGGAACCCAGAGCACCAAGGTTGCCTAGGCCCAGCACAGCGGTACCATTCGAAATAACGGCAACTAGATTGCCTTTTGAGGTGTAGTCGTAGGCCAGATCAGGATTGTCGGTGATGCGCAGACAGGGCGCCGCAACGCCAGGGGAATAGGCCAGGCTTAGATCACGTTGCGTGGCCATAGGTTTTGTCGGCATGATCGATAGCTTGCCTGGCCGCCCTTCAGAATGAAAGCGCAAGGCTTCATCGTTACGATATGAATTATCCATCTATTTCTTCCGCCCTGCTTAGCTGCTCATCGTCTAGCACATTCAAACGAAACAATTGCGGCTGCTTGCTAACACAGGCGAAACTCATGCGCCACGACGTATTACTGTTTTGAGTTAGTACTGAAAGTAAATTGTAACTTGTTTCAGTCGGTCGTTTCGAATGCTCACTATGAATTTATAAAAGCGACGATTTGCTCGTTTTAATTTATGGTTTACGACCACACTCGCTTAGTAAAGCAATTCTCGACAACTGGATTTTGAACTACCGTTATTGAACAGAGGTATCGGAATTTCTTCACAAACGGGAAAGAGGTGGCTTCGGATCAAACCGAGTTGTTGACCTGAAATGCTACTTACCTACTGGCGTTAAGTACGAGATGATTCCAATCAATCTATTCAATATGCAAGCTCTCAGCTTTTAATTATCCAAAATTTATGTACCCTGCACAATTTCTACGCTAAGCGATATAAGAACCTAATGACAGATAACACCGCGGCCCCAGGTCGTGAATTCGGTTACATTTTGATGATGACCACCTGGCTATGCTGGGGTTTCAGCTATCCTATCACGGCCATCTTGTTGCGTGATTTAGACGTCTGGAGTAGCCGTTTTTTGGTCATTGCCGCCAGTGCTGCTATCCTGTTAGCCGTAGGACGATTGCAGGGCGCCAAATTGACCGTGCATCGCAGTTATTGGCTGGATCTGATTATTGCAGGCCTTTTGAACATGGCAATCTTTCAAGTATCCATGACCTTCGGTATCCATCTGTTAAGCGCCGGACGAACCTCGGTTATCGTCTATACAATGCCCCTTTGGGCTAGTATTTTTGCCGTCTTCATCCTGGGTGAAAGCATGTCCTGGCCTCGCGTCTTGGCCCTGGTGTTGGGATTGGCGGGCCTAGCAATTTTGATGAGCCAAGATCTTTCACACTTGCGCGATGCTCCCCTGGGCGCCAGCCTGACCTTGTTGTCCGCGATTTCATTCGGTTTAGGCACAGTCTGGATGAAGCGACGGATTTGGCAAAACAATCCTACTGTACTGGCTGGCTGGCAGTTAGCCATATCTACACTTCCCATGGCGCTGATCTGGGGTTTCCTCGATACGAGATTGTCCCTTTTCTCAATATCCCTGGAGAGCTGGTTGGCCATTGTCTATCTTGTCTTCATAGCTAATGCGATCGCCTATTACGCTTGGTTTCGCGTGGTTGCAGCCTTTCCGGCAATAGTGTCCGGGATCAGTGCCATGGCAGTTCCCGTGGTCGGTGTCCTTGCTAGCGCTTGGATCTTGGACGAAGACATCGGTGTAAGGGAATGGTTATCACTAATCCTCATCGTTGGCGCTCTGGCCATCAATCTTGCCACAAGCCTACAGCGCGAGAAATTCTAAACTCCGATCCTGGCCTTAGAAGGCTGGGTTTGCTACTTTTTAAGAACACGCAGTTCCCGAGGCACTTTCCAAATTTCTTGAGCGTTCCATGAACAAAACTACAGCGGCGGCGACTGAGAAACCGACGCCGATGATGGTCCAGTTCCTGGCCATCAAGGAACAGCATCATGATTGCCTCTTGTTCTACCGCATGGGCGATTTTTATGAATTGTTCTTCGATGATGCTGTTAAGGCAGCAAAAGCCCTAGACATCACGCTTACCAAACGAGGCAAGCATCTGGGCGATGATATCCCAATGTGCGGCGTGCCCGTCCACAGCGCCGATGTCTACCTTTCACGCCTTATCCGTAAGGGATTTCGAGTTGCCGTTTGCGAACAGACTGAGGACCCAGTAGAGGCAAAAAAACGCGGCGCCAAGGCCGTAGTCCAACGGGCCGTAGTGCGATTGGTAACGCCAGGCACATTAACTGAAGATGCCTTATTGGATCCTCGTACTAATAACTACCTAGCTACCCTGGCTCAGGTGCGCGGCAACCATGCCTTGGCCTGGTTAGATTTGTCCACAGGTGAGTTCCTTTGTGCGGAGATCAAGTTGCGAGCAATCGCCACGGAATTAGCTCGGTTGATGCCGGGTGAGATAGTTGTTTCAGATACCATATTGGCGGCAATCGCTAAGATGGACTGGTATGAGGAATGGGCAGCGCGCTTGACCCCCTACACGGAAGCCCGGTTTGATTCTGGATTTGGGGAGCGCCGCCTCACTTCGTTATACAAAGTCACTTCGCTGGACGCCTTTGGTAATTTCAGCCGACCGGAGCTAGCGGCATGCGGCGCACTCGTCGATTATCTGGAAATGACCCAGGCCGGCCGCCTGCCCCACCTAACACCGCCGCGAAAAGTCGCCACCCTAGATGCGCTTGCGATTGATCCGGCAACTCGGCGCAATTTAGAACTGACCCGTACCTTGAACGGAGAAACCAAGGGCAGCCTGCTCGACACGATAGACCGAACCGTTACCGGGGCCGGGGCAAGACTTTTGAGTCAGCATCTCTCCGCACCTCTTGTCTCGCCGGCAAGTATCAATAAGCGCCTCGACATGATCGCCTTTTTTATTGCCGGCGAACGTCTGCGACAGGATGTGCGAGCCGTACTACGGCAAAGTCCCGATATGGCCCGCGCTCAAGCTCGACTGAGCCTTGAACGGGGCGGCCCTAGGGACCTCGCTACCATAAGAGATGGATTGGCGGCGGCTCATGAGCTGGATGGTTTGCTGAGTGAGGCGGAACTTCCCCTTCCATCATCAGGAATAAACGACGCCGCGGCTGGTCTGGGACATCACGATACTTTGGTGAGTGAATTAACCCGCGCTCTAAATTCTGAGCTACCCACAAGCACCCGGGACAGCGGTTTCATTGCCGGCGGCTATCTGCCCGAATTAGATGAAGTACGAGTGTTACGGGATACTTCCCGCAAACTGATCATTGGGTTGGAAGGGAATTATCGCCAACAGAGTGGCATAGGCAATTTGAAAATCAAGCATAACCGTGTGCTAGGTTATTTCATTGAGGCAGCTACACGGCACGCCGAAATCTTAATGACGCCACCCTTGAGCGAAACCTTCGTGCACCGACAAACTATGGCCAATGTAGTGCGGTTTTCCACTGTAGAACTATCGGATTTGGAACGACGGATTGCCGAAAGCGGCGATAGGGCGCTGGCTCTGGAGTTGGAAATATTTGGGGAACTGTCAAAAAAAATAGCCGCGCAATCAGAGCCTATCCGGCGGGCTGGTGAAGCCATGGCGACCTTGGACGTGGCCGCCGCCAACGCGGAAATGGCGGTAACTGGTCGATACTGTCGTCCGGCAGTAGATGCCAGCCAAGTTTTTGATATACGCGGCGGCCGCCACCCGGTAGTCGAGACTTCTCTAGCGCGACGCAATGAAGGCGCATTTATCGCCAATGATTGCACGCTAAGCGGTCCCAGTGACGGAGATGCAAATATCTGGCTAGTCACAGGGCCCAACATGGCGGGCAAGAGCACATTCTTACGGCAGAATGCCTTGATTGCCATCATGGCACAGATGGGCGTCTATGTACCCGCCACATCAGCCCATTTGGGCGCAGTGGATCGTCTGTTTAGTAGGGTTGGCGCTGCGGATGACCTGGCACGTGGGCGGTCTACATTCATGGTGGAGATGGTGGAAGCCGCTGCGATTTTGAACCAGGCAACCTCACGGTCTCTGGTGATATTGGACGAAATTGGTCGTGGCACGGCCACTTATGACGGGCTATCTATTGCTTGGGCGACAGTTGAGCATCTGCATGATGTCAACCAATCTCGCGCACTGTTCGCCACGCATTACCACGAATTAACAGTATTGGCTGGCAAGCTGATTAGCTTGGCGAATGTCACGATGCGGGTCAAGGAGTGGCGAGGCGAAGTAGTTTTTTTACATGAAGTCAGCCCTGGTGCCGCCGACCGGTCATACGGTATACAGGTTGCCAAGTTTGCCGGCCTTCCTGCATCTGTGATTGCTCGCGCGCGAGTAGTGCTAGCTGGCCTTGAACATGCCGAAACATTGGGCCGGGACGGTGCCGCTCGACTGGCAGATGATCTGCCCCTGTTCGCAGTAACCCGGCTCCAGTCCGGTTTGGAGCGGGCAGTCACCGAACCTTCCTCCCTGGAGAAGGCCCTGGCAGACATCGTGCCCGACAGCCTAACACCCCGCGCGGCCCTGGATTTGATTTATCGTTTGAAGGCTGAAGTCGAAGACTCTTGATATTCTATTATGCTGCTGGACGAATATAGCACTCCGACCCAGTTCATCGGCTACGGCCTTACCAGCCTTCACATTCAAATCCGTGACAGTGACGATGGCACCTTCCGCAGCTAGGCTGCGGGCAGTAGCGCGACCAATACTCGTTCCGCCGCCCGTGGCGATGGTGACTTTTTCTTCCACTCTACTAGTCATGGATTTACACGGATGTCATACCGCCATCCACCACCAGTTCAGCACCGGTGACATGGCGGGCTTCATCCGAAGCCAAGAACAGAATGCAGTTGGCCACATCCACCGCCTGGCCTGGCTCCCCCATCGGTACAAGCGCCAGTCGCGCCTTCCAATTAGACTCCACGTCACCACCGCCCAAGCTCATGACTTGATTCCCCATGTTGGTGACTATGACGCCAGGATGCACCGAATTACAGCGAATGCCGAGGCCCTTGCGGGCGCAATCGATGGCAACGGACTTAGTCAACTGGCGAACGGCACCTTTCGATGCACCGTAGGCGACTAGATGTGCAGTCGCAATCAGCCCAGCAATGGACGACATGTTGACAATTGCACCACCGCCATCCCCGCCCTTGGCTCGGCCGCCGTCCGCGGTCATTGCTGCGACGCCATATTTACAACCTAGAAAAACTCCTTCCACGTTAACCCGCTGGACCGCCCGCCATTGCTCCAAATTTGTCAGAGCCAGTTCCTGATCATTTTCTGTCGCCAGAATGCCAGCATTGTTGATCAGTATGTCAGGCCGGCCGTGATTTTGCGTCACGGTTTCAAAGAGGCTTTGCCAATTGCTTTCCTCACGTACATCGTGTTGAATAAATATTGCCCGTCCTCCAATTTCGGAGGCAACTTCTTGCCCTGTCCCCTCATCCATTTCTGCAACCGTGACAATGGCGCCCTCCTCGGCTAAGCGCTTTGCTGCAGCCCGACCAATACCCGTACCAGCGCCCGTAACCACTGCAACCTTTCCTTCCACACGACCCATGATACGTCCTCCTATTCATTGCTATATAAAGGCGATTCCGCCCAACTCTGCTCCTGTTATATACTTAGCCTCATCTGAAGCTAGGCACTAAATCCAATTGGATACAACCTTGGGCAGGCGCGTGCAATTCCGCCACCAGCCGTAGACATTGGCCGACAAATTTTTCGTCTACCCCAAAATTCCGGTGCAAATATTTGTATGTCGATCTGAAAACTCCAAATATGTCCCGTCTTTCAAAAAATCCTAAACCAGAAGGCGATAAATTCACACGATTTGCCCAAGCGAAATTCGATTGAATCGGTTATGGTGCAGCGCAAAACTAAAGATCTGTAGAAAAGGAAACAATATCGTGGCCATGAACCTATTCGATTTAGCGGGCAAGGTTGCAATCGTCACTGGCTCCACCAAGGGTATTGGTAAAGCCATGGCGGAAGCCTTGGCTGAACATGGCGCAAAAGTTGTTATCACCTCGCGCAAAGCGAACCTGTGCGACGAAATTGCCAGCAATATCAAAGATGCGGGTGGCATGGCTATAGCGGTACCCTGTAATGTCTCGCGCAAGGAAGATATGGATAATCTGCTATCTACAACCCGAAATACTTGGGGTCAGATTGATATTCTAATTTTGAATGCCGGCGTAAACCCCTTTTATGGTTCGGCACTCGACATTCCAGATGATGCCTTCGACAAGACTATGGAAGTAAACGTCAAGTGCAATCTTGCATTCTGCCGCGAAGTAATTCCCGAGATGCAAGAACGCCAGGACGGGGCAATCATGATTGTCTCGTCGGTGGGCGGTCTTCGCGGCAGCACGGTACTGGGCGCCTATTGCATTTCCAAGGCGGCGGATATGCAGATCGTGCGAAATCTAGCCGTCGAATTCGGCAAGGACAACATCCGCGTAAATTGTATTGCGCCCGGACTGGTGAAAACTAACTTCGCCCGAGCCCTATACGAGGATCCCGAAGTTGAAAAAGCTAAGTCTGCCGGCACACCTATGCGCCGCCTGGGTGTCCCAGAAGACCTCGCCGGCATCGCCGTCTATCTCGCCTCCAAGGCTGGGGCCTGGACCACAGGCCAAACCTTTTGCATCGACGGCGGTGTGACTTCGGTGGGCGGGTAGGTTTAGGCCATGGCCCGAGGCGATGCATTCATAGATCGACGCAAGGTAATTGATCGCGCCGCCCTGAGCCATGCACTTATAGAATTAGCAGAACATCATCCTGCCGACTCCCAGCACCTACGCCGGGCAGTCTTAGAAAAACTAAAGGAGGCTCTAACTGCCGGTCATGCCGAAGTACGCCGCCGCTTCGAAGATGACGCCAGCGGAAATCTAGTACTAACTGCCAATTGTTACCTGTTGGATCAACTGATCAGGGTTCTATACGATTTCACAACAGAAGTGGTTTATTGCGCCACCAACCCTACAGCCTCGGAACGTATCGGGCTTGTCGCCATCGGTGGGTATGGACGGGGTGAATTAGCGCCTTATTCTGACATCGACCTACTTTTCTTACTCCCATACAAGCAGACGCCGTGGGGCGAGCAAGTGGTCGAATACATACTTTACATCCTATGGGATATGCGACTGGAGGTTGGCCATGCGACACGAACGTTAGGTGAATGCATCCGTCTTTCACGTAGTGATCTGACGATCCGCACCACCTTACTTGAAGGGCGTTACCTATGGGGTGATGAAACTCTATTCAAGGAAATGAAAACGCGATTTGATAGAGAGGTAGTCGCGGATACAGGTCCAGACTTTATAGAGGCGAAGTTGGCGGAGCGCGACACTCGCCATCAGCGCATGGGGGACAGCCGATATCTGCTGGAACCTAATGTCAAGGACGGTAAAGGCGGTCTCCGCGACCTGCATACTTTATTTTGGATCGCCAAGTATCTTTATCGAGTTGACGACGTAGCGCAATTGATCAGTCAAAACGTCTTCACGGAGGAAGAATATAGGCTGTTTGCCAAGGCCGAGACCTTCTTACGGACAGTGCGATGCCAATTACATTATCTCGCCAATCGGCCAGAAGAACGGTTAACCTTTGACTTTCAGCCAGAACTAGCTAGGTGCCTGGGTTATACGGACCACGCGGGCAGTTCCGGCGTCGAACGTTTCATGAAGCACTATTTCCTGGTCGCCAAGGATGTCGGCGATCTTACCCGTATCTTCTGTGCCGCTCTGGAAGAGCAACATAAACGAAAACCAAGATTCCA
>CAZDQC010000130.1:0-9215 GCA_964507245.1 uncultured Rhodospirillaceae bacterium | reverse complement strand
AGCGCGGTAGAAGCTGTGCGGTATTCGATCGCCGTGCAGGAGCGTATGGCCGAGAGAAATCGCGATATGCCGACTGACCGCCGGATCGAATACCGCATTGGCATTAACGTTGGCGACGTGGTGGCGGATGGTGACGATTTGTTGGGCGATGGCGTTAATATTGCAGCGCGCCTGGAAAACATTTGTGAACCGGGAGGTATCATGCTGGCAGATGATGCTTATCGGCAAGTGCGAGACCGCTTGGATGTTAATTGGCAAGACGGCGGCGAACGCGAAGTCAAGAATATTGCCCGGCCAATCAGGGTCTGGACCTGGTTGTCGACAGCGCGCCCGTCATTGACCGGTCCGGAAAACGATTTCAAGGCACTAACTTTGCCGGACAAACCGTCTATTGCAGTTCTGCCATTCCAGAACATGTCGCAGGACCCGGAGCAGGAATTTTTTGGCGACGGCATGGCCGAGGATATCATCACAGCGCTCTCCCGCTACCGATCCTTATTTGTTATCGCACGCAATTCGACATTTGCCTACAAAGGGCAGTCGCCCGACTTGCGTGAGGTTGCACGCGATTTGGGGGTCAAATTCGTACTGGAAGGCAGCATCCGAAAGGCCGGCTCCAAGATCCGCATGACTGCACAGCTAATTGAAGGAAACAGCGGTAACCATATCTGGGCCGAACGCTATGACCGCGAACTTGATGACATCTTCGCCCTGCAGGATGAGATTACAGAGACCATCGTTGCCGCGATCGGACCCGAAATCGATCAGTTCGAACGGGAACGTGCGCAACGATTGCCACCGGATAATCTGGATGCTTGGGAGAGTTACCAACGGGCGCTCTGGCACGTTTATCGTTTCAGCAAGGGCGACAACGTTGAGGCACAGCACCTATTTAAACAGGCGACTAACCATTCACCAAATTTTGCGCCGGCCCATGCTGGTCTCGCCCATGCCCTATATTATTCCTATATGCACGGCTATGCGGATGACAGGCCAGCCGCATTGGCTCACGCTTTCGAAGCCGCCCGGGCGGCCGTCGCTATCGATGACCGAGACGCCGACGCCCATTTCGCTCTCGGTCGAATACTCTATCTCAGGCGAAAGCACGAAGCGTCCCTGTTTGAATTTGAGGCGGCGGTGACTGTCAATCCCAGCTTTGCCCATGCTCACCTGGGCTACGGCACCGCATTGGGCTATTCAGGCCAGTGGGAGCGTGCTATTGACAGCCTGGACCGGGCTCTTAGGCTCAGCCCGCACGACCCAGTAATCTGGGTTTTCAGCACGGCTCGTGCGTTGTGGCTGATAGGTTCCGGGCGGATTGAGGACGCAGCGGAAAGTGCTGCTCATGCGGCCCGCCAGCCGACAGCAGAGGTAACGGCCCATCTTGTCTTGACGGCAGCATTGGCGCTTCTGGATCGAGAGGAAGAGGGGCGACGGGCGTTTGCGGACGCGTTGGATCTGAAGCCGGATATTGACGCAGCTTACGTGGGCCAGATTTTTCCATTCGAGGATCCGGCAAATCTCGAACTTATCCTCGCTAGCTTACGCCGAGTCGGGCTGACGAATTGAGAAATTAGTTTCCCCTTAAATTTTGGGTTATTTGATACATTTTAGTGTGGCAGAAATTCATTCGACGGTATCGCTCTTGCATTATTCCTACAACATCTAAAAACATATCTTGAGAGGAGTTGTCGACCTAGCAGGTACACAAATTGTTTGTGGTAAAAGACCTAAGTCGAATTTTTTTCTTGAGATTGGTTGCTAAAAATTTATAAACGGGGCCGAAAATATTGTTCTAGACAATAGTTGAGTGGCACGCAGGCGAAGATGGCGAAGAAATCTGAGACAAAGAACGCGAAATCCGACAACAGTTCTTCCACAGCAGACACATCGAATGCCGAGACGTCATCCGCTGATACATCAAAATCGGATACGTCTTCCGCGAACAGTGAGTCAACCGGGAAAGGCGGCGGAGGCGGGTCTTCCGTTCCCACTCGGCCAATCAGCTATTTTGCCTCTATCTCGACGGATGAATATCGTTCCGGTTGGGATAGTGTTTTCGGTAAAGGTGGGAAGAAGTTAAAAGGCTCGACGGCCAGGCGACCGAGTAAGTCGGTAAGTAAGTTGCCAATGACTATTACGCTTCATGGGGACGACCTGGATGACAACATTCGCGAGCAGTTGGAAGCCGTGTTTCGTCAACAGGCCAAAAAAAAACGTCTGAACTACGATAAGCTATCCGGTAACGGTCAGGTTACCTTGCAGGTGTCCTGTCGTATATCTGGCACCTAATAGTAGAGCACTAAAGTAAGCCCCAGCAGCACCGCGGCCCAAAGCACCATGCTGCCGGTAGGCCAAGTGCGAGACAGCAAGCCACTTGGACCAAAATAACCAAAGACCAATGTCGTAAGTCTTCGCGCCATTTGCAAAAACATATTTGTCAATTGTGTCCAAACAAGTCCACCACCATTCATAATCCAACCCACCAATCGCGGTGCCATCCAGCGGTAGCTGAAGTCAAAGTCGAGAACTGTCGAGCGTAGTTCAGGCGGATAAAGGCCAGACCTCTGAAGTGTTGCGAAGGCAAGACCGGAAAAGAGAAGCAGCTGAAGAGTGGTTACTACGTGGGTTGTGGTGTATGGCGTATAGTCTACAGGGAAGGGCAACATTGCATAAAGTGGGGCCGGGTAAACGCCAATACCTATACATAGAAATGCTGCCAATCCCATAGCCAGCAACATATTGGCTGGTGCCTCCCTGGGCCGCTTGCCAGAATCATGGGCGAAAAAGGCAAAGAATGGAATTTTGATACCGGAATGGTGGAATACGCCAGCGGATGCGAAAAGCAACACTAGAAAAGGTAGAATATATCCGCCTTCAGCTGCTGCTGTTAAAATCATAGATTTAGTGACGAAACCGCTGAATAGTGGGAAGGCAGAGATAGAAGCACCACCAATTATGCAAAAACCTGCAGTCCACGGCATCGTTTTATAAAGGCCGCCAAGTTCCGATCCTTTAATCGTACCGGTTCTGTGTAGGACCGCGCCCATGGACATAAACAAGAGCGACTTATAAATTATATGGGCAAACGCGTGGCTAACCGCGCCGTTGACGGCAAGTGTGGTCCCAATACCTATACCGGCCACCATGAAGCCCAACTGGTTATTGAGACTATACGCGAGTACGCGGCGCAAATCGTTTTCGATTACCGCATAAAAAATTGGGAATGCGGTCATTGCTACGCCAATCCATATCAAGATCTCGGTTCCAGCATAACCCCGTGCTAAAGCGTACACTGCTAGTTTGGTAGTAAATGCACTCAGGAATACTGTTCCTGTTACCGAGGCTTCCGGATAGGCATCTTGGAGCCAGTTATGTAGGAGAGGAAATGCACATTTTATGCCAAAGGCTAATAAAATAAATATACCGCCTGGGCTATCTAATCCTATGTGTTCGAAAGCAACTGATCCGGTCTCAATGGCCTTAATTCCTATACCTGTCAGCAATAACACGCCGGAAAGCATATAAATTATGAGGCAACGGAAGCCTGCTCTGTAGGCGCGTTTTGTCCTCCCAGACCAAATTAAAAAAATTGCCGCGATTGCTGCCAGTTCCCAATAGAAAAACAAGGTAATTAGGTCACCGGCAAAAACAGCACCTATCGCCGCCCCGATATAGACTAGAGACGTCGCCTGCTCCAACCGGTCGTTGTTATGCCACGCAAATAGGATGCCTAAAAATGCCGCAATGTAGAAAATATAGCCGAACAATAAACTCAATTTATCGATGCGAGCATGGATTTGTTCAAATCCCAAAGTGGACACGATCCCGAATGCGCCCGGGTCCAATGTGGTCAACTGCAAAATCCCTAAAATTGGAAGAGCCAACATATAAATTGAGCGCGCTTTGCCCCTAATGAATGGTACAGGGATAGCGCCAATAATTAATAGTAATCCAGGCGCAAACTCAGTGGTCATAGTAGTCCTCTTTGCGCATTAGGAATTTGCGCAACTCCCGTGCGATTAGCACGAGCGCAAAGGACCCAAAAAACCCGAAGAGACCGAAAAAACCGAACCAATTTTCAAATTCGTAAACCACGTGCTTTTCGTACAATGCGTCAGCTAGAAACAAAGCTGTACACACAAAAATTAGTGCCCAAAATATTTTATGGACGTTACGCATATCGTCGAGCCAATATTGCTTTCCGCTTTCCTGCTCCTCTGCGATTTTGTCACCATGTTTGTCGTCCATGTTTGCCACTCCTATCGCCCAACTAACATGCCAGCTAAATGCAGTGCCAAGTCTGGGAAGAAGAACAATAATATGGTTGCGGAAGCCGTAATCACCAGAGCCAAGACGATGGGCAAGGGTGCTTCGCCATGTTCGTGGTCCTGCGCGTCGGTGGCTTCTGGTTTAAGGAAGGCGGCATAAACAATAGGTAGGAAATAAGCCGCGTTCAAGAGGGTGGAGCCTACGATCACGGCCAACGCGAACATTTGTTCCGCCTCTAATGCTCCCAGTAATATATACCATTTCGACAGGAAACCTCCTGCTGGTGGTAAACCAATCATGGAGAGGGCACCTATGGTGAATGCCCCCATGGTCCAGGGCATGCGTTTGCCAATACCGTCTAACTGGCTGACATTAATTTTGTGCGCGGCGGTATAGATCGCACCTGCTGCCATAAACAACGTGATCTTGCCAAAGGCGTGCACCGCTATATGCAGGGCCGCGCCCATGGTCGAAAGCGGCGAAAGAATTAGCGCTGCGAGTATGACATAGGACAACTGGCTGACGGTAGAATAGGCCAGCCGCCGTTTCAAATTGTCTTGCCGCAATGCGACGATGGAGGCCACAATTATGGTGAAGCCGGCTAGGTACAGGGCGATATCCGCTAAGGCTAATTCGCGCAAGTAATCCAAACCAAAAATATAAACCGCAACTTTGACGATTGTGAACACACCTGCCTTGACGACTGCGACTGCATGCAGAAGGGCACTGACGGGGGTTGGCGCTACCATGGCTGCTGGCAGCCAGCGGTGAATGGGCATTAAGGCGGCCTTCCCAATCCCGTATAGATACAGCAGCAGCAGAACACTTCCGATAACGTGCGGCACCTTGCCGGTCATGATACCGTCGGTCGCAAATGACAAGGTATCGGTGAAGACCCAAGTGGCGATGATGGCTGGCAAAAATAATATGATCGAACTGCCTAGTAAAATTCCTAGATAGGTTCGGCCCGCTCGGCGCGCATCGTCATTCTTGTGATGCGCGACAAGGGGGTATGTGGACAGGGTCAGAATTTCATAACAAATGAAAAGCGTGAACAGGTTCTCTGCGAAAGCCAGGCCCATGGTAGCCCCGATGGCAATGGCGAAACAGACATAGAACCGTGTCTGGCGCGGCTCTTTGTTGCCGCGCATGTAACCGATCGAGAAAATCGAGTTTACGATCCACAGGAAAGAGGCCACTCCCGCGAATATCATGCCCAATGGTTCGACTGCAAAAGCGATTTTCAAGCCGGGAACTGGCGCTAACAATTCCAGTTCCACCGGCAAATCGGCCAGCACAAGAGGCAGGATTGCCAGAACCACCAGCAATAGTGCGCCCGCGGTGATCAGGGTGACGGCATCGCGTTGGTTGGGTGAATTACCAACGAACCAGATGGCCAACGCCGCCAATAGCGGCAGACACAAGGTAAGGGCAATGAGAGATCCGCCAGTCACTACATATGCCCCCGCATAAGCAGCACTGCCGCATTTCCCGTTAGTTCAACGGTCAGGCGGGTATCCAGGCCAAAGTAAATATTTGCCGCTGCAAGCAGCAAAGTAGGCAGTAACACTGACAACGGGGCTTCCCGCACGTTTTCCCTGCCGGCAGCAGGTTCCTTGAAATAAAGAGCCTCAACCAAACGCCAGACATACACAACTGCCAGCATGGAGGAGGCGACTATCAAAACGACCAGCCACCACAGGCTTTGCTCCAACGCTGCCTGCACGAGAAACCACTTAGAAATGAAACCGGCGGTTAAGGGAGCGCCCAACAAACTCAGTCCCCCGGTCACAATCGCCGCAAAGGTCCAGGGCATCTGCCGTCCCAACCCTGCCATGTCCTCGATCCGCGTACTGCCGATACGATAAAAAATACAGCCGAGGGCGCAGAATAATGCCGCCTTCATTAGGCCATGATTAAACATATGCAGCATGGCGGCTTGCACGCCTGCCTGCGAGGCTAGAGCGATAGCCAGGGTGATATAGCCAATTTGTGCTACCGAGGAATAGGCTAGCATCCGCTTGATATCGCGTTGAAAGATGGCGCTGAACGAACCAGCGAACATGGCGATGACAGCGGGCACCAACAACACCCAATGCAACGGCAGTTCACCAAAGGCAAATTCGGCTCCGAATAGGGTAAAGGTGAAACGCAACAGAACGTATAATGACACCTTGGTCGCCGTCGCTGCCATGAACGCGGATACCCCGGATGGCGCGTAGGCGTAGGCGTTTGGCAGCCACAAATGCAAAGGGAACAGTGCGGCTTTCAAGGCCAAGCCCACGGTGATAAAGGCGAAGGCGGCCAATAACGGACGGCTATCCTGAATTTGCGGTATACGCGTCTGCAAATCCGCCAAATTCAGCGTTCCGGTGACCATATACAGCAGGCCTACGCCGATCAGGAAAAAGGTGGCTCCGATCGTGCCCATTATCAGATATTGAAAGGATGCTGTCAGTGCCTTGCGTTGGCCACCCATTGCGATGAGGGCGTAGCTGGAAAGCGACGAAATCTCCAAGAAAACGAAAATATTAAAGGCATCGCCCGTAATCGCGATCCCAAGCAATCCGGTCAGGCACAGGATAAACATACAATAAAACATATGTTCCCGCCCGGCCCGGATCTCCTTACTCACGCTGGAAGAGCAATACAACAGGACAACGGTTGCTATGCCTGAAACCAATAGCAAGATAAAGGCATTGGCTGAATCGACAGCATATTCAATGCCCCAAGGCGGCGCCCAACCGCCCATATGGTAACTTATCGGCCCATGGCGCAGTGTTTGGTAAGCTAGAATTGCCGCTGTTGCCGTCGCGCAGGCCGAGGCTAGAAAGGCAATGGTCCAAGCTAGTGAAGCGCGCCCGGCCAGCAGGCACAAGGGCGCGGCGATCAGGGGAATGACGACCTGCAGAGCCGGCAGATGAGGCAGAACAACATTCACGTCTCACCGTCCATCAGGTCCAGTTCATTGTCTTCGATGGTGCCGTAGCTTTCGCGAATACGAACGACTAGACCCAGTCCTAGGGCTGTCGTCGCCACACCCACGACAATAGCGGTCAGGATCAGGACATGGGGAATAGGGTTGGAGTAAATGGTAAAACGTTCATCCAGAATCGGAGCCGTACCACCCGTAACCTTACCCATGGAAATATACAGCAAAAAAACCGACGTCTGAAAAATGTTAAGGCCGACCAGCTTTTTGATCAGATTGCCCCGAGCCACAACGGTGTAGAAACCCACCATCATTAAGACGATAGCAATCCAATAGTTGTAGTGATCCAATATTGCCTGCAGCATTTATTGTTTTCGCCCGGCGAACAGGAAAAATATGGTGATCATGGAGGCGGCTACTGTCGTGCCAACGCCGAATTCGATGATTAGAATGCCCAGGTGTTGACCCGCCACTGGATCGGAGGCTAACGCACCGTAGTCGAGGAAATTGCCGCCACCGAAAAGACCCGCGTATCCTGTACCTGCATATATCATGATACCAGCGGCAACCAGTTTGGTCACGATTGACGGCGGCGCAACATTGCGTGCGTTTTCCAACCCGAATATCAGGCCGTACAAGATGAAGGCCGAGGCGAATATGACACCTGCTTGAAATCCGCCACCGGGCCCGAAATCGCCATGAAACTGCACATACAAAGCAAACAGCATTATGAAGGGTATCAGCAGCTTGGAAATTATGCGTAAAACGCGATGGTGCCTCATACCGCGTCCCCGTTTTCTTCATTGTCAGTCGGTTCCGTCTTGATGCCGGCGTCATCACCCTTGCGTCCACCCAACAGCATCATCACCGCCACCGCTGCCGTGAATATCACGGTTACTTCGCCTAGTGTGTCATAGCCGCGATAACTCGCCAGTACTGACGTCACAACGTTAGGCAACCCCACCTCACCAAAGCTTTCGTTCAGATATCGGGGTGCAACATGCAAGTTGACCGGTGCATCCGCCGCGCCGAATGCGGGCATGTCGAAAGTGGCATAGATAAGCGCAGCGCCGGTAATCAGAACCACAACCAGCGACAGCAGTGGCATGTGGGACGGGGAGCGTTCCTTCTCACCCGTTAAGGCTAGGGTCGTCATCATCAGCACAGTGGAAATTCCTGCGCCAACGGCCGCCTCGGTGAAGGCGACGTCGACCGCATCCAAGGCCACGAACATGGAGGCGGCCAGCAGGCTGTAGATGCCTGACAGCATGACGACCGCGAATAGGCTGCGCAGCCACAGTATTGTAATTGCTGTGGCGCCCATGAACGTCAAAAGGATGATGTCAATCAGGGTGACGATCATGCCGCACCGTCACTGTCGGTATCATTTCCACCTTGTTTCGGTATCCCCGGAGCTTGCCAAATGCGCAGTCCTGCTGCCAGGGCGGCGCGAGCCGTGGCATGGCTCGTAGTGGGCGACGTAAACAACAAAAATGCTCCAATGATCACCAATTTAATTCCGACCATGAAGGTTTCTGCTTGCAACAACAATCCTAGCAGGACTAATCCCGCACCCATAGTGTCGGTCAGACCAGCAGAATGTAGGCGGGTATAGAAATCAGGCAGGCGCCAGATACCAACGGCTCCAATCAATACGAAAATGGAACCTGCAAGCAACAGGATCCAACTGACAATATCCAGGGTCATGTTAATCATGACGATCCCTCACCACCGCCGGAAGATGCCAGGTCACCGTATTTTACGAATTTCAGCACCGCAACGATGGCAATAAAATTGATCATGGCGTAGACAATGGCGATATCAAGGAAATCTGGCCGCCCCGTCAGAAAACCCAAAAGGGCAATCAAAAGAACAGTTTTGGTGCCCACTGAATTCACGGCGAGTATGCGGTCGAATACCGTCGGTCCGAGAAAGGCGCGGGCCAGCGCGATGCCCATGGCGATTAGAACGGCGAATGTGGCGACGGTAAACATCAAGACTGCCCCTCCAC
>CAZDQC010000129.1:0-9368 GCA_964507245.1 uncultured Rhodospirillaceae bacterium | reverse complement strand
AATCCGCTCGTCGAGAAGAGCAATTGGAAGGCGCCCTGAACAAAGGTGAAGGTGTGCCACCAACCGTGGGCCCGAAGGCATCGGTTACAGGTGCGCAATGCAACGAGCTTTTGACCGAAAGAATTGACGATGCCGACAAGGCTTGCGCGGTAGCTGTGCTGAGAGCGGGCGGCCTGGACCGCCTGATCCACTTGGCTAGTAGCCTGGTTAATGCTGACAACCGCAAGAGCCAGCGGCAATAGTTTACACTTTCAATTATCGAAATAATCTAGCTAACAAATTGCGCTTGTCATAAAGAATCTATTAATTTGGCTCCTGAACACTGCTGTACTAAGAATCTGGCATGCACGGACGCAAATTGTTGACCACAATGATTGTGACCACAGTCATTCCCATAGCCAGCTCGATGACCCTGTTAGGTGGGATGCTTAAAAAACGTGAGATGGTCGACCGCGTGACCGGTCAGTAAATCACCACCCAAATATGAAAAGTCCTTGTTAGGCTGTTTTCATGATTTTTCCCGTGGTAACTAGACGCCATGAACGAAGAACCTTTTGCATTTATGGATGCCACAGAACAAGCCGACCTGGTTCGCAAGGGCGAGGTCAAACCTCTTGAACTGTGCGAGGCGGCGATCAGGCGTATAGAAAGTCTAAATCCCCAATTGAATGCGATCATCTTCCGTATGGATGATCTGGCCCGAGAATCCGCAAGACGGCCCGTCGACCATAATACGCCTTTTCCCGGCGTACCATTTTTGTTGAAGGATCTAGCTGCCGAATATTCAGGAACGCCCATTACGGAAGGCAGCCGCTTTCTGCATGGACGCTGTATTTCAAACGAGGACAGTGAATTGGTGACACGTCTGAAGGCGGCTGGCATTATCATCGTAGGCAAGACCAATACACCTGAGTTCGGATTATTACCCACTACCGAACCAGTCCTGTTTGGGCCCAGCCGCAACCCCTGGAATACTGGCCGTACGCCAGGAGGCTCGTCCGGCGGATCAGCGGCGGCGGTAGCGGCGGGACTAGTACCCATGGCCCATGCCAACGACGGCGGCGGCTCAATTCGAATTCCAGCAGCTTGTTGCGGCCTGTTCGGCCTGAAGCCGACCCGGGGCAACAATCCATTGGGTCCGTACTACGGCGATATGGGCAGCGGTTTGGTCGCCGAACATGCAGTCACACGCAGCGTCCGGGACAGCGCGGCTCTACTGGACGCCACGTCCGGCCCGGATATCGGAGATCCATATTGGGCCCCGCCAAAATTACAGCCCTATGTGAACGAGGTGAGCAGAGATCTCAAAGGCTTGAGGATTGCTGTCTCAACGATGGCTCTCACCGGCGCAACAGTCCATCCCGAATGCCTAAAAGCCGTTGAACAGGCGGCCAAGTTATGTGAAGACATAGGCCACCACGTGGAATGGGCCGCACCCGATTTTGATCATCAGTGTTACCTGAAGGCCTTTGGCGCTACCTGGACCGCTTTTGCCGCCTGGGCCATCCGAGATTGGGCCGATAAATTGGAGATAACCCCCAGCGAGGCGCAGTTTGAACCCAATACCTGGCAAATGTATCTGAGTGGCGAGCGGCGCTCATCCGGCCAATACCTCCGCGCCATTCAGGACATCCAGCGCGTAGCTCGTAGGGTGGGTGCTTTTTTTGAAACCTACGATGTAACCCTAACGCCAACATTAGCGCAGCCACCGGTTCCCCTAGGTTATTTTCATTGGGATTCCGGTGCCCGAGACGAATTTCTCTCCCACCTGGGCGAATATTCGGGCTTCACCTCCATCGCTAATGGCACCGGTCAACCGGCTATGTCTGTGCCTCTGCATTGGACCCCAGACGGCTTGCCCGTCGGCGTGCATTTTATGGCGCGGTTTGGAGGCGAAGACGTACTGTTCAACCTAGCTGGGCAATTAGAACAAGCTCGCCCCTGGGCCTATCGGAAACCAGCTGTCGCTGCCTAACGGCACCCGACAGAGCCACGCTGGCGGTCCGACCACGGTCCTAGCGGCAGGCATGCTTCAATTGGACATCAAGGGTCACAAAATAGATTCGTCTCTAAGTGATTGCAGCGCGAAGTTGGTTGCGGTCCAAATTAGCAAATTCAGCAATGCAACTGGCTAAAAAAAATCATCAGCCACCGGCGAATATGGCCACGGCTTCATCATTTGCGAGCCTGGCGAACCAACTCGTTGATACCGTCAAAACCAAGGCGGCGGCGAATTTAGCAAGATTTGAATTCATGAGGCAGGTTATATGGCACAAAACCATCGAAAATCCCTTGTATATGTGCTTGCAAATGGCAATTGCCGGACGACCGCATATCCGACACAGGAAAATTCGTTCACATGCTTTGAGGCCGAACGGTTTCGTGCTTTAAACAGGTAAAGCAGTTTGACGGTAGGCTGGAGACACCAATTCATGACCGACCTAGAGGCGCAGTTTGCCGGCACCCAGGATGTTCTTGAAAAGCACCGTTTCAATGTCGGAAATCTGCAAGACTACATGTCCGCACATGTGGACAGCTTTTCCGGCGATATCGCATTGAGCCAATTCAAAGGCGGCCAGTCGAACCCTACCTACCGCATTGATGCCGGTGGACAGACTTATGTCCTGCGCCGCAAACCGCCAGGCGAATTGTTACCTTCTGCCCATGCAGTGGACCGGGAATATTGCGTCATTAGTGCACTGGGTCATACTGACGTACCAGTCCCAAGAACATATTGCTTATGTGAAGACACCGAGGTTATTGGCACAGCTTTTTACATTATGGAAATGGTGCATGGCCGCGTCTTCTGGGACGGCACGTTGCCGGGCATGAGCAACGAAGATCGCGGCTCCGTCTACCGCTCGGTCAATGAAGCCATGGCCGCCTTACACAGGGTGGATTACGAGGCTATCGGCTTAGGTAGTTTTGGAAAGGTCGGTGAGTACCGAGAGCGGCAAATCCACCGCTGGAGCAAGACCTACCGACTGGCGGAGATGGATCCAATTCCGGAAATGGACCGCCTGATCGAATGGTTGCCGAAGAACATTCCGCTCGGTGACGAAACCACTCTGATCCATGGTGACTACCGTCTTGACAACATGATCTTTCACCCCACAGAGCCCCGCGTCTTGGCACTGCTGGACTGGGAGTTGGCCACCCTGGGCCATCCTGTTGGCGATTTCACCTACACGTTAATGGGGTGGCGCCTGGACAAAGACCTGTTTCGCGGCATAGCCCACGCTAAACTTTCGTCCCTAGGAATTCCCACGGAAGCCGAATATATCGCACAATATTGCCAGTTGACCGGCCGGGACAACCTTTGCAATTTGGAATGGTATCTAGCCTATAACATGTTCCGCCTGGCAGCGATTTTGCAAGGTATTGCCCTGCGGGCCAAGGATGGCACGGCAGCCAGTCCCCATGCGGTAGAACAGGGCCGCCGAGCCCGCCCGCTGGCGGAAGCGGCCTGGCGGCAGGTTGAACGTCTCGTATAAGACAAGAGTATGTATACAATGGGCAAATATCAAAATGAAACCATCCCGGTTCGAGAGGCCCACCGCCTAGACGAGAAAAAGCTGCACGCCTATCTAGCTAACCATATGGACGGCATCAGTGACGACATTGCCCTGCATCAGTTCGCCGTAGGCCAATCGAACCCCACCTATATGGTGAGCACAGGGGGTCAGCAATACGTTCTGCGCAAAAAACCACCGGGGACCCTACTGCCTTCAGCTCATGCGGTGGACCGGGAATACCGCATCATCACCGCCCTAGGCCCAACACCAGTGCCCGTACCCAAGACCTATTTGTTGTGCGAGGATGAGAATGTGCTTGGCACCGCCTTTTATGTCATGGACATGGTACCAGGCCGTGTTCTTGACGACCAGTTCGCTCCGGGCTTCACCCCTCGAGAACGCGGCGCCGTCTATGACAATTTGCTGGAAATCCTGGCCACCTTCCATAGTGTTGACTACGAAGCCATCGGACTGGGCAATTTTGGACGACCGGGCAACTATTATTCCCGGCAGATCAACCGCTGGACAAAACAATATTTAGCCTCGCAAACCGAAAATATTCCTGCGATGACCCACCTGATGAAATGGCTGCCCGAGAACGTGCCCAAGGATGACACAACAACCCTGGTACATGGCGACTACCGCTTGGGTAACACCATCGTGCATCCCACCGAACCAAATATCAGCGCAATTCTCGATTGGGAACTGTCGACACTGGGTCACCCTTTGGCGGATCTAGCTTACACCTATGTCTCCTGTTTTATGGGAACCGGCGAAGTTCTCAAATTACTTCCCGGTCTCCCCACCGAGGATGAATTCCTCTCAAAATACTGCCGCCTGACAAAACGCAATGGTATTCCCAATTGGACGTTCTACAAGGTATTCCAATTATTCCGCCTGGCAGCCATTGTCCAAGGTGTTTACAAGCGGGGCATGGACGGCATTGCATCTTCGGCAAAGGCAGTGACTTATGGCGAAAAGTGCCGCATGCGATCCGTCGCGGCCTGGGACATGGTGGAGGGGTCTAGTTAGATTATGGTCGATTTCCTGGACCGCATCGCCGCCGCCGAAAAACGCAACAATACATTTCTGTGCGTCGGTCTAGACCCAGATCCGGCGCTCCTGCCTGAACACCTTGCTGGTCAGCCAGATGCAATTTTCCAGTTTTGCAAAAGTATTGTTGATGCGACACATGACCTAGTTCTGGCCTTCAAACCTCAGATCGCCTATTTTGCCGGCCAAGCCGCCGAACAGCAATTACGTCGCCTGGTCGAGTATATCCATCTGAACACTAAGGTCCCTGTGATCTTGGATGCCAAACGGGCCGACATCTCCAGCACATCGCGCATGTATGCTGCGGAGGCGTTTGAGGTTTATGGAGCCGATGCGGTTACCGTAAACCCCTATTTCGGGCTTGATTCTCTGCAACCGTTTCTGGACCGCAAGGACAAGGGTGTCATCATCCTGTGTCGGACCTCGAACCCTGGCGGCTCAGAAATCCAAAACGTCAAGACCGCCGACGGCGGCCTCATCTATGAGGTTGTGGCCCGCAAAGCGGCGGTCGAATGGAACAGCAACGGAAATGTGTTGCTTGTCGCTGGCGCGACCCATCCGGACGAAATACGGCGTATTCGAGACATCGTCGGTGGTATGACGTTGCTGATACCCGGCATTGGTGCTCAGGGCGGTGAAATCTCCGCCATGATTGAAAGCGCCCGCGGCGGCGGTGTAATCATCAGTTCCTCGCGGGCCGTCAATTATGCCGGCTCCGGCGCTGATTTTGCTGCCACCGCCCGCACCGCCGCCCGAGGGACACGCGACGCCATCAACACTGCCCTCTACGCGATCTGCAAAGATATTCGCGCCTAATTATTAGGCGGCCTTGGCTAGTATGAAGCCCAGATCAGCACAAGACTTGTTCAAGGCCGCAGCCCCACTCACCGAAAGGGGCAGCATGGGCGGGCGCATATTTCGCCAGGCAGTATTGCCGCTGTTCTGAGCCATTAACTCCTTCATAGCCGGCACGGCGCCATGGGCTTGTAGCATCAAGCGGGTAGTCGTGGCTGTTTCTTGAGCAGTCTCAGCGGCCAACATTTCGCCGGACAAGTAAGCGGCATATACATCCCGACATAACATTGAAGTGGCGTTGCCGGTAGCAGTAATACAGCCCGCGCCACCCTCTTTCAAAATAGCCAGCAAATACTGCTCGGTGCCGGCAAAGGTGCGGAAACCAGGGATGGCCCGCGCCACAGCCTGCATGTCATTCCAGTCGCCCGACGAATCTTTTACACCAACCACAGTTAGCGGATACGCCTGATTCAGACGGACCAATAGGTCGGTGCCAATTTCCAGGCCAGTCATCTTGGGGAAATCATAGATCACCACGCGCATGCGGTTATCAGCAATTCTTTGGATCACATGATCGAAACAGGCGAACAGAGCATCGTCGCCGACGCTCTTGTAATAAAATGGCGGCAGCATGAGAATTTGATAGAAACCGGCATCCAGGGCCATCCTTGTAAGTTCGATGGTATCTGGCAAGGCACAGCAGCCTGTGCCGATCATTATCTTGTCCTTGGAAATGCTTGAACTCGCGACTGCTTCAATGACCCCCATCCGTTCACTCACAGAAAAGGAATTCGCTTCGCCCGTCGTACCCAGAGCTGCAACGCCGTCGCATCCATTGGCCAGCAGCCATTTGTAATGCGCAATCATAGCCGCATAATCAACGGTCAAATCATCACGCAGTGGAGTGACAGCGGCGCTCCAGACGCCAGAAAGACTATCGCTCATAGTTTAATCCAAACCTCAAGGTTCCTTGTCCAAAACGTGATGCTCCAACGGGCCCGCATGGCGTTCGCTAACAATTCGGCCACGCACCGAAATACCTGCACGGTGTACACTATTTGTGTCGCCCGTGACCAGAGGGTGCCAAAAAGGCAATTTCTTGCCCTCGGCCAACAGCCGATAAGCACAAGTTGACGGCATCCAGTATAGTTGTGCCACGTTTTGTGGGCCCAACACGACGCAATCCGGCACCAGCTCGGACCGCCTTTTGTAGTTGCTGCAGTTGCAGGCATCAATATCCAAAAGGCGGCATGCCACGTTGGTAAACGCCAGTTCGCCGGTTGCAATATCCTCGAGCTTATGCAGACAACATTTTGCACAGCCATCGCACAGGGATTCCCATTCTTCCCTGGTCATTTGGTCGAGAGACTTACTCTCCCAATACGGCTTGTCGTCAGGGACTGTTGTATTATCCGCCATTCCGTATGATAAGCGACCTAATTCGAGGGGCAATAGATAACGGGACCGTCTTTACGTTCCTTAATTTTCCGAGACCGCCGACTGGACCCGCGCCGCCATTAACTCGGACGACGTGTTGGGTGCGAAATGGTGGAGATATTGGCCATTCGGGCCCATCAAATAAATGAACGGAGAATGGTCCATAAAATATTCGCCGTCCTCGTCGATCGCGCCCTTGGCAAAATAAGCTTTGTAGGCGCCCGCAACAGCCTTGATCTGTTCCACGGAACCCGTCAATGCCATGATCGAGGGATGAAAATTACTCACATAATCGGCCAGGACCTCAACCGTGTCCCGCTCTGGATCGATGGTTATCATTAGCGGTTGTACTTTCTCGGCCGTCGGTCCCAAAACGCCGAGGGTTTCCGTAATCAATTGCAGTTCCGTCGGGCAGACATCGGGGCAATTCGTAAAGCCGAACATCACGAGCAAATAGGACCCGCGATAATCGGTGTCGCGTACAGTTTCACCCTTATGATTTATCAACTCGAACGGACCACCGATGGCGGCGATGCCGCTCATCCGGCGATTGTCACCGTTCTGATGCAGAAACAGCGTATTCACAGTCAATCCGATAGCAACAGCAATTACCGCTGCGGCGATAAACATCATGATCCTGGAAAACGTCATTGAGCTATTTACCCTAGCCAGGCAGTCTACACACTCAAATCCTGTTAAGCACTCCGGTTAGGGAATCTAGGCTTCTAACATCCGGCGCAGCAGATCTATGTCTTCTGCCAGAGTGGCATCCATCTGGCGCAATTCCTCGATACGTTTGACGGCGTGCATTACCGTCGTGTGGTCACGGCCACCAAACTTGCGGCCGATTTCCGGCAGTGACCGGGTAGTCAATTGCTTGGCCAGATACATGGCCACTTGACGAGGGCGGGCCACGGCACGGGCCCGGCGGGCTGAATGCATGTCAGCCAAGCGAATGTTAAAGTGTTGCGCCACCTTTTTTTGGATTTCCTCAATTGTCACCCTCCGGTCATTGGCGCGGAGAAGGTCTTGCAGTGCCTCCTGGGTCATTTCCAGATTGATGGGCCGGCCCACCAGATGGGAATGGGCAATCAAGCGGTTCAGTGCGCCTTCCAGTTCCCGTACGTTGGAGGTGATGCGATGAGCTAGGAATTCCAACACCTTGGTGGGAAAATCCCCTACACTGGCTCGGGCTAGCTTGGCCTCCAAAATACCCAAACGCAATTCAAAATCCGTTTGATGAATATCGACCACCAATCCCCAGCCCAGGCGAGAACGGATGCGTTCCTCCACATCCTCCAGATCCGAAGGAGAGCGGTCGGCTGAAATTACTATCTGCTTGTTCTGATCCACCAGTTCGTTGAAGGTATGGAAAAACTCTTCCTGGGTTGAATCCTTGCGAGAAAAGAATTGCACATCGTCGATCATAAGAACGTCGACTGAACGAAAAACCTGTTTGAAGGCCATGGTCTCTCGGTCCCGTAGAGCGCGGACAAATTGATACATAAAGCGTTCGGCAGAAAGATAGATGACCTCGCGGCCTGGATCCCTCTCTCGTATGTGCCAAGCGATTGCATGCATCAGATGGGTCTTGCCCAAACCAACGCCACCATAAAGGAACAATGGGTTAAAGTTGACCTCCGCCGTATCAGCCACCCTGCGAGCGGCGGCATAGGCGAGCTCATTAGATTTGCCCACTACAAAACTGTCGAATCGATAACGGGAATCTAGAGATGAACCCATACTCATGGTCCGGGGACTTGCAGAAGGCGCTGGTATTGCATGCGGCGCAGTGGTCCGGTTTTCATATGGCCCTCCGCCATAGACAGCCGCTTTAGCTGTCCCCCGATCCTCAACGCCATCGTGCACAGTAGCTGCCACCCGGCCCGTGACCGCTTGGACCGATATATCGATATCCCTAACAGTCGAATCTTCCGCCTGCCAAAAGATGCGAATTCGCTCGCCATAATGGGATAAAACCCAATCACGCATGAACCTGGTTGGGGCCTGCAGATGGGCGAGGCCGCTGTCGATGCGCTCGAAACTCAACGGCCGCAACCATGAATTATAGGCCGCGTCCCCAAATTCGGACCGTAAACGTGCACAAACCCGCTGCCACTGACCGAGATAACCTTGGTCCATTAACTCGTCCTTTTGCAACCTGCCGCTTAACCCTGAAGCACCAGGATAAATTCCCTCCGGTCAGATTGGTGTTGTTGAAAGGCCATGCCCCGAATGCTTACCTAAGATGCCTCAAAAGCCCTCGCTTTAGGCAAAAGCCCTGCAATCGAAATCTTCGCGTCAACACCCCCCTTTTTGACCATGAAGTTCCGCTAAATAATTCGTTGAGCGGGTTGTCCCTGGTCTGATCCCGACAAAATTACTTCGCCCTTCTGGTGTTTGGGCCCGCCGCGATCTGGACTCCATCCACATTAAATACTAAATTATTAAATAATAAAACAGATTTAACACCTTAAAAAGGTATTACGAAAATATAGAAAATTAATTAAACACATGATGATAAATAAAAACAATTCTATACTTAAAATTAACTTATAGCCTCCATAA
>CAZDQC010000128.1:4920-9391 GCA_964507245.1 uncultured Rhodospirillaceae bacterium | reverse complement strand
CAATCTTCTCAGCAGATCATCCCTACCCGACCAAAATAGCGTCACAACCTCTCCCACAAACTAACTACCCCATCACGCCAGCGCAGCCTGACCTGACGCCTACCGCAACCAAAATGACGGGCCAGCTAGTCAGGAACGGATGTTCATTCCGACTACCGGATGGCGGTCTAACCGTAACGCAGAAGAAGAAACGTGGGGGGCAGGAACTATGGATACCGCTCAGCCAAGAAACGCGGCAGATGCTCGACGCCACCGAGCGAACCAGCATCCATATCATCGTCAAAGAACAGACGGCCCAGCCGTACACCGGCAAAGACATTTTCGGGAAAGCCTTCCGCAAGGTCTGCAAATGGGCGGGTATAGAACGCCAACTGACTTTCCACGACCTCCGCACCACTGCCCTGACCAATTTGGGCAACAAAGGAGCGACCATGGCCGAGATCGTCACATTCAGCGGCCATAAAATAAATTCACCCGTTTTGCACACTTATGTGAAGCCAGGACGGGAAGCGGCAATTAGGGCGTTAAATAAGCTAGAAACAAACCGCGAATAAAATTACGCCATTTTTACGCCATTACGCCATTTTAAAATATTTTTGGCAGAAAAGTGGCGTCCCCAAGGGGAGTCGAACCCCTGTTTCCGGCGTGAGAGGCCAGCGTCCTAGGCCACTAGACGATGGGGACTCATAAGCGCAGAATTAACTGCCACGGCCCGGTACGTCAAGGGTGACCCACTCCGTGCCACAATCAGCCCGGCGGAAGCTTTGTGGACTAAACAGAAGCGCTAACTAGACCTAGTATCAAACTCTAGGCTACCAAGCAGGGTAGCTGCTTTTTCTAGCCGGTCGGTCCGGACTACCTCTCCATGGGCTGAACGAGACGAAACGCGGTCAGACTGACTAGTTAAATACTGTTGAGGTCAACGCGAATTTTCCGGCTCATGTTAACCCTTAATACTCAAGATTTAGGTAGATAGGCATTTGTAGATTCAGTCGACACCGGAAAGGTCGTCCAATATGGGGCAATCGGGACGATCGTCACCTTGGCAGCGGGCCACCAAATCCGACAGAACCATGGAAATCGATTGCAATTCTGTAATTTTTTCATCCATCCGCGCGATGGCTTTTTCCGCCAGCCCTCGCACCTGGGCACTAGCGCGGCTTCTATCTTTATACAATGCAAGCAGATCAGCCACTTCCAATACTGAGAAGCCAAGTCCCCGGGCACGGGCTATAAATCGCAGCATGTGGACATCGTCACCATTGAAGTCACGATAACCATTGCCAGCCCGGCTCGCCGGAGCGATTAAATTAATGCTCTCATAATACCTGATCGCCTTGGCAGATACACCGGATCCTCTCGAAGCTTCGGATATATTCATCAACCACAATCCTTTCTATCTAGGCTTTGCTCGGGTTTCCACCGGCGCAATAAGAGGGCGTTGAAAATTACAGAAACACTGCTCAACGCCATTGCCGCACCAGCGACTGCTGGATTCAATAAGCCCAGAGCAGCTACCGGCAACGCCACAATATTGTAGACAAATGCCCAGAACAGGTTTTGCCGAATACATCGGGCCACTGCTCGAGAAATCTCAATGGCATCAGCAATTAGTTGAGGATCGTCTCGCATCAGTGTGATGCCTGCGGCCTCCATAGCAACGTGGGCACCCCCGCCCATGGAGATGGCGATATCGGCGGCAGCTAACGCCGGTGCATCGTTTATGCCGTCTCCCACCATTGCGACCACGTGGCCCTCATTTCGCAAGCGTACCACTTCGCGGGCCTTGCCTTCCGGTTGCACCCCAGCAATAATTTCAGAAATACCGATTTCATTCGCCACTGCACGCGTGGCTGCCTGATTGTCGCCACTCAATATGGCAGCCTTGATGCCTTGCGCTTTCAGCTGGGCCACCGCCTTCGCAGCGCCAGGCCGTAGACTGTCTGACATCCCAAGCGTCCCAAGATAACTTAATTTTGGCGCCACTTCTGCCACATGGATCAATGATAACCCAGCCCAATCTTCCTCATTCGGAATGTCAGCGACAAGGTTGTGTTCAGCCAGAAATTCGCGGTTGCCCAAGACTAATTTCCTATCGCCAACTTTGGCTTCAACCCCCTTACCCGGATAATTTATGAAATCCTTGCTTTCGAATTTGGGCATATTCCTGTCTGCCGCGAATTCTGTGACGGCGTGTGCCAGGGGATGGTTACTGTACACCAAGATAGATGCTGCGAGCGCTATCAGCGCCTCTTTTTCTTGACCATTTACGACATCTATAACCCGCAAACGAGGGAGCCCCGTGGTCAAGGTTCCGGTCTTGTCCAATAAAATAAAATCCATGACACGAGCCCGTTCCAATGCCTCCGTATCCCGGATCAGAATGCCATTGCGAGCAGCAACCCCTGTACCCACCATGACGGCTGTTGGCGTAGCTAAACCCAAAGCGCAAGGACAGGCGATGACCAGGACAGTAATTGCAGCCGCAAAAGCGCGGTCCAGATCTCCGATGCCCAGCCACCATGTCAAGTATGTCGCTGCAGCGATAAACATAACCAGAGGCACGAAGATTGAGGCCACTTTATCCACCAACCGCTCCACAGGCGCCTTGGTGGCCTGGGCCCCGTCAACAAGGCGAATTATGCGCGATAGCACTGTATCAACGCCCACTGCCGTAGCACGATAGGACAACACGCCTTCCAGATTGATAGCGCCAGCTGTGACAGGTGCCCCTTCGAATTTTTTGACCGGACGCGCTTCACCGGTCAGCATGCTTTCGTCAACACCGCCACTCCCTTCCGTTACCAAACCATCGACGGCGATGCGTTCTCCGGAACGAACTCGCAAAAGATCGCCGACCTTTACGTCGGCTATGGGTACTTCGGTCTCTTCGCCATTCTGCAACAGATAGGCCTGGTGCGGCTGCTGTGTCATCAGGGCCCGGATCGCCGCTGCCGCCTTACCTTTGGCCTTCCTTTCCAGAAATTTTCCCAACAACACCAAGGTGATAACTGTCGCCGCACCTTCCAAATACAAGTGCTCCTGAAAGCCGGCCCACCATGAATAAGCGCTATAGCCATAGGCCGCCGTGGTGCCGAGTGCTACCAGTTGATCCATATTGCCAGATAGGGCGCGTAACGCCCTGTATCCGGACATATAGAACCGCCAACCAAAAAGAAATTGCACCGGCGTGGCTAAGGCAAACTGAATTGATGGCTCTAGACTATAGCCATAACCAATCCAGCCCGTAACCATTTGACCCACTAGTGGCAAGGACATCAGAGCAGATGCAGCGACTAGCCAGCCTTGGCGCTGAGCATTTGATTTATCATTATCGACGGCAGTGCCTGCCTCCAACGGCGTGGCTTCGTAACCCGCCGCGGTGACCGCTACCTGAAGAGCCTTTATATCACCGCCCAAACGTAAATCGATAATTGCCTGTTCACTTGCCAAATTAACGACAGCATTTTGAACTCCATCTACCGCATTCAGTGCGCCACTCACCCCGGCCGCGCATCCGGCGCAGGTCATGCCACTAATGGCGAGGCGAACCCGCTCAACAGTTTCTACTTCGCCTGTTGCCATTTCAGAAAGTGACACAGTTGTTTTGGAGATGGGATTGTTCATACTTAATAGATAAAGCCTCCCCTTACTAGAAGGTCAAGGTACAGACCGTAATTTATTGGTCTCTGGCAAAGTAGCCTTGACGTCATTAAAAAGGCGCGGTTTGTTGTTCCGCGGTTCAAAAAAGGGCCGCCGCCCGTACCAAGTTTGGAGATGCCGTGATGGCGGATCAGGAACCGAATTTTAAAGCGTTAATTGCCCTCGTTGCGGATGGCAATTCGTTGAATGTGGAACAAGCGCGCACAGCCTTCGACATCATGATGTCGGGAAACGCTACGCCATCACAAATGGGGGCCTTTTTAATGGCCCTGCGGGTACGCGGGGAAAGTGTGAACGAAATTACTGGCGGCGTTATGGTGATGCGTGAGCGTATGAGGAAACTGAACCCGCCGTCCGACGCCATGGACATTGTCGGCACAGGGGGCGATGGTACGGGCACATTAAATATCTCAACGGCAGCTACCTTTGTTGTAGCGGGTTGCGGCGTGCCCATCGCCAAGCATGGCAATCGGGCTGCTTCTTCAAAATCGGGCACCACAGATGTGCAAAGTGCGTTAGGCATCAACGTGGATGCGGATTTCTCTATTCTACAAGCAGCATTGGACGAGGTGGGCTTATGCTTCATGTCGGCCCAGCGCCACCACGGCGCTATGCGCAACGTAGGCCCCACGCGAATAGAGATGGGCACACGCACGATCTTCAACATCCTGGGGCCGATGTCTAATCCGGCAGGCGTGAAACGACAATTGATCGGGGTTTTCAGCCGAGATTGGATTCGACCCATGGCGGAAGCGTTGAAAACTCTCGGATCTGAAAAAGTCTGGGTGGTGCACGGATCCGACGGCAC
>CAZDQC010000128.1:0-4820 GCA_964507245.1 uncultured Rhodospirillaceae bacterium | reverse complement strand
AAACTGCAACAACTAATAGAGATCACCAACCGCCCGGTCCCAACGGTAGCTTAGGGAGACTCCGGTGAGCGATATTCTCGACCGTATTTGTGCAGATAAGCGCGAGCATATTAAAGCACGGCAGATATCTCTGCCCCTAGTCGAGGTTGAAGCGGCGGCCAGGATGGCCTTACCCGTGCGCGGGTTTGCGGACGCTTTACGACACGCCGTCGAATCTGGGGGCTTCGGCCTAATCGCTGAGATCAAGAAGGCCTCGCCATCAAAGGGCCAAATCCGCGCGGATTTTGATCCCGCCGCCTTGGCCCAGGCGTACCAGCGCGGCGGCGCAAGCTGCTTATCGGTTCTCACGGACGTTCCTTATTTTCAAGGTCATGACGATTTCCTCGTCCAGGTGCGGGCCGCGGTGGATCTGCCGACCTTACGCAAAGATTTTATGTTGGAACCATATCAGATAGCTGAGGCGCGCGCCTTAGGGGCCGATTGCGTTTTGCTGATCATGGCTGCCCTGGATGATGAGCAGGCTGCAGAACTCGAAGCTGCGGCCGGGTACTGGGGCATGGATGTGCTGGTGGAAATACATGATAGAGCAGAGTTCGATCGAGCCCTACGCTTGAACAGCAGGCTAATTGGTATCAACAACCGTAATCTAAAAACTATGGTCACAGACTTGGCCATTACGGAACAATTAGCTTCTGTCTTCCCCGACGATGTTCTCGGGGTCAGTGAAAGCGGCCTTAACAGTCATAAAGATCTAATTCGCATGAGCCGGGTGGGCTGTCGTTGCTTTCTGGTGGGAGAGTCTCTAATGCGCCAAGATGATGTAGAAACTGCTACCCGGAATCTGCTGTCGCCTTCACATGCTACGGCCGTAGGAAATTAGGCTATGACTGATCTAACCCATTTTGACGACGCCGGCAATGCGCAGATGGTGGACGTGGGCGGCAAGGCGTTAACTGCGCGCATAGCCCGTGCCGAAGGCAGAATTACGATGCTGCCGTCAACCCTAGCCCTAATTCAAAAAGGCGAAATGGCCAAAGGAGACGTGTTAGGCGTAGCTCGACTGGCCGGTATCATGGCAGCGAAACGCACTTCTGATCTGATCCCTCTATGCCATCCCCTACAACTGTCCTCGGTCAGCTTGGATTTGACTTGCAACAATGAGGCCCATTGCGTGAACGTTGTGGCCGAAGTCAAATTAACTGGCCGCACAGGAGTGGAGATGGAAGCCTTGACGGCCGTCTCAGTCGCCGGCTTGACAATCTATGACATGTGCAAGGCAGTGGATCGGGACATGAGGATTGAAGGTGTTCGTCTGGTTCATAAATCTGGCGGCAAATCAGGAACCTATGACGTTTCGTGAAGGGCAAAAAAAGCTATGATTTCAGTCGCCGATGCCCTGCAACGAGTTCTAGACAGCGTCGAACGGATGCCAGAGGAAACCGTTAATTTGGCAACGGCCCACGGCCGGGTTCTAGCCCAGGACGTTATGGCCCGCCTTACCCAACCACCTACAGATGTCTCAGCCATGGATGGCTATGCGGTTCGAGCGACGGACGTTTCCCAAGTTCCCGTGACCTTGACGCAGATAGGCGAATCCGCCGCCGGCAGCGCATTCGACGGTGCCATTGGCCCAGGAGAAACAACCCGCATTTTTACCGGGGCGCCCGTACCCGATGGAGCAGATGCCATTGTCATTCAGGAGGATACGAACGCCGTTGGCGATCAAATCACCATGAAGGAGTCTGTGCCGGTAGGCCATTACATACGACCAGCGGGGCTGGATTTCGGCGCGGGTGACGTCTGCATACGGGCTAATAAAGTGTTGTCTGCCCGTGACGTGGGTCTGGCAGCCGCCATGAACGTACCGTGGCTGACTGTGCGTCGGATCCCCAATATCGCTTTGCTAGCCACCGGCGACGAAATCGTGCGTCCAGGCGATCCAGTGGGTCCCAATCAAATTATCAGTTCCAATACCCTAGCCCTCATGTGCCTAATCAAGGCGTCGGGCGGTGAAGCCATCGACCTTGGGATTGCCAAAGATAGTGAGGATAGCTTACGGGCTCTAGCGCAAAGTGCCCGTGGCGCGGATATGTTGGTGACACTTGGTGGTGCCTCAGTGGGTGACCACGACCTGGTGCGCAAAGTACTGGGTGAGGATGGACTGGAACTGAATTTCTGGCGTATAGCCATGCGGCCAGGTAAACCGCTGATTTTTGGCCGTATTGGGGAAACGCCCATGATGGGCATGCCTGGCAACCCCGTGTCATCCCTTGTTTGCGGCCTAGTCTATTTGCGGCCTGCAATCCGCGCTATGCTGGGTCTAAACCCACACGCCACAAACCAAATGGCAATTCTGGGCTGTGACTTGGGTGAAAACGACCAGCGCCAGGATTATCTGCGTGCCACGGCTAGCAAAAACGGCAATGGCGACTGGGTGGCAACGCCTTTCGAAAAACAGGATAGTTCTATGCTGTTTCGCCTGACTCAGGCCGACTGTCTGATCCTCCGCGCGCCACACGCCGAACCCGCCCACGCTGGCGACCGTGTCGAGATCATCCCTTTGGACGGGGAGACGACGGGGATTTAGCCTACGGACTGCCCTTGAAAACTATCGTCGCCGATAGACCTAAATGTAATCGACCCATTTTCGGAATCGGTACATGCCGCTCTTCACGCCCGTAATTTCAGGCCGTTGGGGTCATAAAGCGGTGCTTCCTGAATGTAGGCGTCGTACGTTTCACCCAAAATTTCTACTTGGAGCTTCTCGCCATCTTTAGCACGTGAAGTAGGCACATATCCCAAAGCAATCGATTTTTTGACGTAATGACCATATCCGCCTGAGGATATATATCCTATGGCATTCCCCTCATGCAGTATTGCTTCGTCGTTCGACACATCAATTCCTTCCACGTCTATTATCAGAGTAACAAGTTTTTTTGATGAACCACCTGCACGTTCTTTCTCCGCTGCAACTTTACCCACGAAATCCTTGTTCCAGTTTATGAAAGCATCCAAGCCACTTTCTCCCGGCGTAAAATCCGGTCGGAAGTCCAATGTCCAGACCCCCCAACCCTTTTCTAACCGTAGTGACATCATTGTGCGGGCGCCGTACCAGCGCAAACCTAAAGGCGCTCCAACTTCTTCAATCGCTTCCGAAAGGCGCAAAAGATATTGTGGCTTACAGTAAATTTCGTAGCCAAGTTCGCCCGAAAAACTAATTCGAGCCAACATAACGGGCACGTCGCCAACGAATGTTATACATATGTCCCGGAACATCATCCCTTCGGCAGAAACATCCGTGCGTGTAATTGCTTGCAATAACTCACGAGAATTCGGACCGCAAACGGCGATACCATGCCAGTCATCCGAGACATTGGCGTAGTTCACGTTCTCGGAAAGGCTTTCTTCAAACCAGCGTCGATGTGCTTCCTGCATAACACCCGAGCCAAATACCATGAAATAATCTTCGCTTAGGCAAGCAACCGTCAAATCGCCGTAGAGTTTGCCCTTTGGTGTCAGCATTGGCGTCAATGATATACGTCCCGGTTTCGGTATATGGCCAGCAAGAACATTATCCAGAAATTTGCGAGCGCCATTACCTTTGAATTCATGCTTGGCGAAATTTGCAACTTCGACACATCCCACGGCTTCACGAACCGCCTTAACTTCGGTTGCAACATAATCAAAGGAGCGGTTGCGATGGAAAGTAGGTTCCTCGTACGCATCATCGACACCGTTCGCAAACCAGAGAACATTTTCCAAACCAAAATCCTGACTCATCACCGCTCCCTTAGCCATCAAACGGTCATAAAGTGCCGTTGTCTTCTGCTTGCGACCTTTGGGGAGGGTTTCGTTGGGGAAGGTCATCACAAATCGCCGTTCATAATTTTCTGACGATTTTATGGTGCCCCAATCTGGTGTAGCAAACTCACCAAATCGCGCCACATCCATTGCCCAGACATCGATGGAAGGTTCTCCGTCTATCATCCATTCCGCCATGGTCAGGCCGACGCCGCCACCTTGACAAAAACCGGCCATAACACCAACAGCCACCCAATAATTTTTCATACCGGGAACAGGTCCAATCATCGGGTTACCATCAGGCCCGAATGTAAATGGCCCGTTGATCATATCCTTGATACCAGCGTTGGCTAGGGTAGGAATGCGTTCAAAGGACGTTTCCAGGCGGTAAGAAATTCGATCGAGGTCCGGTGCCAGAAGTTCATGGCCAAAATCCATTGGCGTGCCTTCTACTTTCCATGGCGTCGCCTTTGGTTCATAGGTGCCAAGCAGCATTCCGTCTCCTTCCTGACGGAAATAGATATTTGCCTCGTAGTCAATACCGGCAGGAAGGCGCTCTGTGCGCATAGCGATTTCGGGTATCGTTTCGGTGATAAGGTAGTGATGCTCCATGGGCTGCACTGGGAGATTTAGTCCCACCATGTGCCCGACTTCACGGGCCCAAAGGCCTCCACAATTTACAATGAGTTCCGCATTAATCGTTCCCGATGCTGTTACTACATCCCAGCTGCCATCCAGTTTTTGGTTAGTTTCAATCACTGCCGTGTGCGTGAAATACTGTGCACCATGGACTAGTGCCGATTTTGCGAATGCGTATGTAGCGCCCGACGGATCAATATCTCCATCCAAATCATCCCACAAGGCTGCCAAATATCGTGAAGGATCAATTAAGGGATGCCGTTTGGCCACTTCAGTAGTACTGATGAACTCCTGGTCCAGACCCATGTATCGCGCCTTTGAACGTTCGCGCTTGAGGTAGTCGTACCACTCAGGTGTAGAGGCTAGATAAAAACCCCCCG
>CAZDQC010000127.1:1929-9826 GCA_964507245.1 uncultured Rhodospirillaceae bacterium | reverse complement strand
GCGCTACCATCGCCTCCTTCAGTGCCGTAGTAAAAATTGCAGATGGTACCGGCATTCCCCTTGAGGATTATAAGGAAGAGGCTAGCCACGATATCCGCGAGGCATTATCGATCAATAAATTTCGAACATAAGACGAAAACGTATATATTTTGCCGCCGCACCTGGTAATGACCGTATAATTGACATATCCGTCAGGCAGAAAAAACTGTCCGCTGACCTAAGGGCACTCCTCAAATATTAGAAATCTTTGGTTTTTGGGGCACTAAATGCCAGGTGCTTGTTCCACCTTCTGGTTGCCGAACAATTGGTGGAACACGGGCTGATGCCACTGAATTTGACACCTAATGGCGAGCAACAGAATTTCTGGCTACTAATGCAATCCAAATTAACCGCAGTGTCCGAAAACCAAGATCCTGATTTGGATCTATTCATAATAAAAATCAGGGGGGGATCATCATTACCGTTGTCGGTAATTTCCCAAATAACGAGTATCTCCTCTTCATTGGGGAACAGTCGTAACGATATAATGAAATAGCTTCCATTTCGCAGCCGGACAGGCGACCACAATAAGTTGTATCGCTTTTTGGGGTGTCATTAATTGACCTGGCGGCGTCCTTTGTTCAAAAATACCTGCATTATAGATCCCTAGAAAAAGGGTTTGGTTGATGGACTGGTACGCTAAACGTCGTTTCGGTGATTTGATGGATGAAGCAGCGGCACGGTTCGGTGATCGTGAAGGGTTGGTGTTTGAGAACCGGCGCTATTCATTTGAGGAGATCGCATCGGAAATTGACCGCGCGGCCAAGGCACTAATGGCACAAGGCGTGGAAATGGGTGACCACGTTGCCCTCTGGTTGAATAATTGTGCAGAATGGATTTTTATCAGCTTCGCGCTGGCTAAGGTGGGGGCTGTTCAGGTACCTATCAATTCTAGATTCCGTACAACGGATTTAGATTATGTGCTGCGCCAATCCGACAGTGCAATCTTGATCACCCATGACCAAAGCGGTCCCATCGACTATTTGGAAATGGTGCGCAATGTCCTAACTCTGCCGGACGACGGATCTGATATATCCGATAGTGATTTTCCAAAAATGCGGAGGGTTCTGATACTAGGGAAAAACAACTATCCGGGGACGGTGTCGTGGTCAGATGCCTTAGTTTCTAGCGACGCTTTAACAAATTCCGATCTCTTAGGCCGTGCTCAGGGTGTTGATCCCGACGATCCGGTATTCATCATGTATACCTCAGGCACCACAGGATTTCCCAAGGGGGTGGTGCATAGCCATAAATTGATCCGCAATATTGAGGAACGGGCATTTCGAATGTGCATCACGGAAAATGACGTGATACTCAATTACCTGCCTCTATTCCACGCATTTTCCTATTCAGAGGCCGCCTTGATGTCGCCCGTTACCGGCGCCAAACAAGTGGTCACGGAATTGTTCATACCGGATGAATGCTTAGATCTGGTTGAAAAAGAAGGCGTTTCAATCATGCACGGTTTTGAAGCGCATCTAAAGGGTCTGACAGAAGCCCAGGAAGTAAAGCCCCGAGACGTTTCGTCTTTACGCACGGGTATTTTTGCGGCCGGGATGCATAGTGCCACGCCTGTGGTACGTCGGGGCGCGCGGATCCTGGCGCCGCTAAAGAATCTTTCTGGATTCGGCATGACTGAATGCTGGCTGGGTGTCGCCATCAATGCATTGGATGATCCAGAAGACAAACGTTGCGAGACGTCTGGTTATCCCGGCCTCGGCTATCAAGTACGTATCGCCGATCCTGACACAGGTATGGAACAGTCCGTTGGCGTTCCGGGCGAACTTTTGGTCAAGGGTTATAGCCTGATGTTAGGTTATTATAAAAAGCCCGAGGAAACAGCAGCCTGCTTTGATGAAGATGGTTGGTTCCACACAGGAGATACCGCTGAATGGGTAGAGGGGGGCTATATCCGCTTCCTGGGTCGTTACAAAGACATGATGAAGGTTGGTGGAGAGAATGTCGATCCCATGGAAACGGAAGGTTATTTATTGGCACATCCTGATATCCACCAAATCGCCATTGTTGGCTATCCCGACGATAAACTATCAGAAGTTCCTGTGGCCTTTGTAGAGCGCGCGCCTGGCACCAATATCGAGGCTGATGTCGTGATTGATCTATGCCGAGGAAAGATGGCCAGTTTTAAAATTCCACGTCATGTATTTTTCGTAGATGAATTTCCCATGACAGCTTCGGGCAAAATTCGAAAAGTAGACCTAAGAGGGGAAGCGCTTCGCCTGCTTGGCGATTGATCTAGATTCTTACCTTGGATAGGTTACCAAACGGCATCCCCATTCTTTGTAAAATAAATCGCAGGATATAAGACTTCACGGCATGTCCCAACCACGAAACTACGATGTCATTATCATTGGCGCCGGCATGTCCGGTATGTATCAACTTCATCTTTTACGAAATCTTGAATTTTCTGTGCGCGTGTTCGAAGCCGGCACTGGCGTTGGTGGTACATGGTATTGGAACCGGTATCCCGGCGCCCGATTTGATTCCGAAAGTTACAGTTATGGCTACTCATTTTCTCAGGAAGTCCTGGATGAATGGGAATGGAGCGAACATTTCTCAGCACAGCCGGAAACACTACGTTATTTGAACTACGTTGCTGACAAGTTCGATCTGCGCAAAGATATCCAATTTGATGCACGTGTCATTTCCGCTATCTTTGACGATGATGACAATGTCTGGAACGTTACCTTGCAGAATGGCGGGCAGGCCCGGTCGCGGTTTCTTATCACGGCCGTCGGTCCCATATCCACCCCGGTTATGCCTAATATTGAGGGGCTTGATGATTTCTGTGGTGAAGCGTATCACACCGGCCTTTGGCCTCAAACACCAGTAAGTTTTGACGGTAAGCGTGTGGCGGTAATCGGTACTGGCGCGACGGGCGTGCAGACGATCCCGGAAGTGGCTAAAACTGTCGGGCATTTAACCGTATTTCAACGATCACCAAATTATTGTGCGCCCCTACACAACAGCCCAATCGACGTTGGGACCCAGGCAGAGATCAAGGATAGCTATCCTGAAATATTCAAGAAATGTGCTCGTTCACACGGTGCTTTTATGCATGAGGCCGACCCGCGTTACGCCCTGGAAGTATCCGAGGAAGATCGGCAGGCATTTTATGAACAACGTTACAGCGAGCCAGGATTCGGAATTTGGATGGGAAATTTCCGCGACATTTTTGTCAATCAGGAAGCCAACGACACCATAAGCGAATTTGTAAAACGAAAAATCCGAGAGCGGGTCGCAGATCCGGATGTGGCGGAAAAATTGATCCCCCGTGATCATGGCTTTGGGACACGCCGGGTGCCCTTGGAGACAAATTATTATGAAGCTTACAATCAAGACAATGTTTTGTTGGTCGATATCAAAAATACCCCTATTGAGCGAATTACCTCCGCCGGCCTGCGGTGCGGTGGCAAGGAATTTCAATTCGATATGATCATCTATGCCACTGGCTTTGATGCAGTGACTGGTGGTTTTGATAAAATTGATATCCGTGGGCTAGGTGGTTTACGCCTCAAGGATAAGTGGAAAAATGGCCCCCGAACCTATCTAGGCCTACAAATTGAGGGATTTCCCAATATGTTGACCCTCGTCGGGCCGCATAATGCAGCTTCGTTCTGCAATATTCCACGGTGCATTGAACAGAATGTGGAATGGGTGGCAAAGCTGTTCGCTTATATCAGGGAGCATAACTTCACACGAATTGTTCCTACTTTGGACGCCGAAGATGAGTGGACGGAGCATGTCCATGACGCAGCCGCCAAATTACTTTTTACAAAAGTAGATTCCTGGTTTACCGGTATCAATAGAAACATCGTTGGCAAGGATCAGCGTACTTCCTTGCTGTACGCCGGCGGAGCGCCTTCTTACAAGGAAAAATGCGACGAGGCCGCGGCAAATGACTACACAGGTTTCGTACTGCAATAGGCAGGATGGCAATCTATAATGTTACGCTGCTTAACCAATTTGCGAATTTACAGAGGATGACTTTCAGCAGTGACAAAAATTCCAATTTCAGCCGACTCGCATATTACCGAACCACCTAATTGCTATATTGATCATATCGAACCCAGCTATCGGGACCGAGCGCCATATATCACCAATGATGAACGGTATGGCGATGTTTATGTTATCGAGGGTATGGAAAAGACTATACCTATCGGCCTTGTGGCTGCAGCCGGTAAAGATCCAAAATCTATGCGCTGGAGCGGCGGTGTTTTTGATGAAATACATCGGAGTGGCTGGGATCCTAGATATCGTCTAGCCGACCAAGATATTGATGGCGTGGGTGCCGAGATAATTTATCCCTCTGTCGGTATGGTTTTGTGTAACCACCCCGACTTTGATTACAAGCGCGCGTGCATGAGCGCCTATAACCGGTGGCTGCAGGGCTACTGTTCGGAAGCACCGGATCGTTTGTATGGTATGGCGCAAGTAACCTTGGCCTCGGTCGATGAAGGCATTAACGAATTACGCCGCGCCAAGGAAATGGGTTTTCGCGGTGTCATGATGCCAGGAAACCCGCAGCATGAAGACTATGATCATTTGGATTACGATCCATTCTACGAAGCCGCGGTGGATTTAGACTTGCCGCTATCTTTCCATATTTTGACGTCCAATACGGACAAGATTGGTGCCATGCGCGGCCCTCGTATTAATGGCTTTTGCACCATAATTCGGGGCTGCCAAGACATTATTGGTATGTTCATCTTTGGCGGAGTGTTTCAACGCCATCCGAAGTTGAGATTGGTTTGTGTCGAAGCGGATGCTGGCTGGGCGCCTCATTACATGTACCGCATGGATCATGCCTACAACTACCATCGTTACTGGATGAAATGCGAAGAGCTGGAGCGGCTACCCAGCGATTATTTCCGGGATAATGTCTACATGACATTCCAGGATGATTGGATCGCCTTTAAGTTCAAGGATGAATGCAATGTGCGCCGATTGATGTGGGCCAATGACTTCCCTCATTCCGACGCAACCTGGCCCCGCAGTCAGGAGTTGTTAGCGGAGCATACGACGCATTTGACGAAAGAAGAGAAAGATTGGGTCCTCCACGATAACGTCGCTGAATTGTATTCGATAACGGCCGTCTAAAAGCAAACTGAGAAGTCTGGAAGGGCTTTATGTATGACCTGAAAATCTGTAATGGTAAAATAATAGATGGAACCGGAAATGACGCCTTCAACGGCGATCTGGGCATCAAGGATGGTAAGGTCATTGCCATAGGCGATGCGCCGGATACTGCCATCCGGGAAATCAATGCTGATGGACAGGTGGTTTGTCCAGGCTTCGTCGATATCCATACCCACTACGATGCGCAGATCTTTTGGGACCGCAATTTATCTATTTCACCGTGGCATGGAGTAACCACCGCTGTTGTTGGTAATTGTGGCTTTGGCGTGGCGCCGACCAAGACAGATCATCGCGAAATGATTATGCGAACCCTGGAAAAGGTGGAAGGCATGAACGTCGACGCCCTTAGGTCCGGCTTGGGGGACGATTGGCCATTCGAGAGCTTTCCGGAATACCTAGATGCCATCGACAATTTGAAACCAGCGATAAACGTTGGTGTTCTTATGGGGCATACCCCCCTGCGAACCTTTGTCATGGGAGAGGAAGCTACGGAGAGGGAGGCCAGTGATGACGAAATATCCCAAATGTGTGACCTCCTAGCCGATGGTATAAAGGCAGGCGCCTTGGGCTTTGCGACCTCCAAGGCCTCCACCCATGTGGGATTTGAAGGACGCCCGGTTCCTAGCCGGGTAGCAAATATTAAAGAAATCAATGCATTATGCGATATTCTTGGTAGTTTAGATAAGGGAGTTATACAAGCTACAGTGGGCCGGGGACTTTTTCTTGATGAATTTGAACAAATCGCCAAGCGTACTCGCCGGCCCATTACCTGGACCGCTCTTTTAGCTGGTCTGTCTTTAGGCAAAGGAACGCATGAGGATCAACTCGCCGACTCTCAAGCATTGTCGGCAAAAGGGTTGAAAATTAGACCGCAGGTCACGCCCCGGCCACTAAATTTTGAATATCAGTTTAAGGAGCCTTTTCCCTTCGAGGCGATATCATTGTTCAGGCCTGTGTCTGCGGCTGATTTCGATGGTAAATGCCGCATCTACAAGGACCCGGGTTTCAGAAATGCCTTCAAGGAACGGATGAAGACAATCCGAACCTCCTTCCAGAGCTCATTCGCCATGACGGTTATCTCGCAATACGACCCTGAGCCGGATCTGGACGAGCGGCGACTGTTTAATGTTGCAGAGGAGCGAGGGGTCAATCCTATTGATCTGGCGTTGGATTTTGCGGTGGCTTCCAATCTTGATGCTCGTTTCCGCATGCCCGTAGCCAATCAAAATGAGGATGAGGTGGAGCCACTCTTAAGAAGCGATGTCACGGTTCTGGGTTTATCAGATGCTGGTGCGCATGCTTCTCAACTATGTGATGCCTGCCAGCCGACCTATTTTCTAAAACGTTGGGTACGTGAGAAAGAGGTATTTAGCCTCCAAGAGGCTATCCATATGTTAACCATGCGCACGGCCGAGGTAATGGGGATTGCCGACAGAGGCCGCCTAGCTATCGGCAAGCCAGCAGATGTCGTAGTACTAGATCCGGCCACAGTAGGTGACGGACCGTTGCAACGGGTTTATGACTTCCCGGCCGGTGCCGATCGACTGATCAGCCAGGCCAGTGGCATTACAAATGTAATGGTTAATGGCGTAGTGGTCCGTGATCATGGGGAGGATACGGCAACTGTGAACGGCAATTTGCCAGGTCGGTTACTGCGTGGGGGTATGGCGGCCTAGCCGTTCTCCAACCAGTAGAGGATAGGGTTTGGAACAAAATCGCCTACACTGGTGTTATACAGGCTTTCATAGATCACGCGTTTCAGGCTGCGCTCTCTTTCGCTGTCGATTGATACGGTAACCGTCATGCCGGCTCGCAATGGTTTGCGTCCCTCCTCAGCGACTATACGTAAACGGACGGGAATACGCTGAACGACCTTAACCCAGTTGCCGGAGGCATTCTGGGGCGGCAACAGGGCAAATTCCGCGCCGGTGGCTGGTGAAATACTCTCCACGACGGCCTTGTAAGTGTCATCAGAGTAAGCATCTGCGACAACTGTTGCATCTTGACCTAGCTCGAGGTGGGTCAATTGGGTTTCCTTTAAATTTGCTTCAATCCAGGTTTCTCCAGATTCGACCAAAGCGAAAACTGGTTTGGCTGCAGTGACATATTCACCAAGGCGCAATCTCACATTCGAGGCCGTCCCATCAGCCGGGGCCCGAATGGCGGTGCGGTCTAAATCAAGTTGTGCCATTCCATGTTCCGACAATAATTTTATATATTTAGGGTCCTGATTCGCTGGGCGGTTGGGGTTTCCTCCCAATTCAGCCAAAACCATCTGATTTTTGTCCTGGCGCGTCTTTAATTGCTGTCGCGCCATTTCCAGATCATGTAAAGCCGCATCCCTGCGGGCGGTTGTCCCAACGCCCCGCTTTGTCAATTCAATGGCACGCTTGTGCTCTTGGTCCATATAGCGTAGGGCTTCGCGGCTTTCTTCAACAGCCTGTAGACCGGCACGATAAGCCATTTTCTTGGCTCGGATTTCAAGTTTCACATCATCCATTTGTGCCAAAACCGCATCCACTTCCAGTTGGTAAGGATGGGGATCGATCCGGAACAAAACATCTCCCTTTTTGATTGCTTTGTTATCGGAGGCATTAATCTCAACAACACGTCCGGAAACATCCGCACTCACGGCCATGACATGAGACTTTACATAAGCGTTTTCCGTGGTGATGTAGCGTAGGCTTTCCGCCCAAATCCC
>CAZDQC010000127.1:0-1829 GCA_964507245.1 uncultured Rhodospirillaceae bacterium | reverse complement strand
AGGTTACTCTTTAATTTGGTCAGTGTTGCAATGAACAGTTCTTGTTCTTCTTCTGTTAGACCAGCAGTAGCCTGGGCCCGAAGTTCAGCTGCTAGTAAACGCATAGTTCGTAACAGAGGTTCAACCGCGCGTGCCAAGAATACGAGTTTGACACGGCGGTCTTTCGCCACCGAGCGTCGTTCAATCCAGCCCTTTGTTTCTAAGCGATCTAAAAGGCGGCCCAAGGTGGCTCTTTCAATCTCAAGAATTTCTGACAAATTGGATTGTGAAAGACCCTCATTGAAATAGAGATGTGTTAAGACCCACCATTGAGATCGGGTAAGACCTAGCTCCCTCATTCGGCGGTCATAATTTGTACGCATTTGACGCGCAGCGTCATTTATCAGGAAACCTATATTTCGGTCGACTGATTCTTGGTCAAATTGGTCGGTTACATAATTTTGCTGTAGGTTCTCCAAGTTCTGATTATTCATGGTGGTTATTTCTCAGGCTATGAATTTGACGAATTCGTTGTCTAGCATACAATAAGCCATATTAATGAAGGCTTGCCAACAAACTTTTTACTAGGGAAAAATTGTGGGATACGGCCATGATGCAAAAAAACTCCATTGACTTGTCCGGTCTTCGTATTTTGATCACTGGTGCAGTAGGGGGTATCGGTGCCGCCACAGCGAGGGCTTGTGCGGCATTGGGCGCGCTGGAGCTAGTCTTGGCGGACAAGGAGCCCTTAGCCGATCTTTGTGACGAATTACGGGATGGTGGTAGTTCAGTAACAACCGTTCAATGTGACGTAAGTCAGCGGCAGGATAATCTTGAATTGGTCACCGCCGCTCGCGAAATTGACGCAGCCGTCGCGTGTGCCGGAATTTGTCCGTTGGAAGAAGATTGGCAGGATGATCCTGATTGGGATCAGGTGTTCCACAGGGTCATGGATGTCAATTTGTTGGGACCCATGCATCTTTGCCGGGAATTATTGCCAAGCATGGAGGCTAGAGGTGGTGGCCGGATTGTACTGATTGGCTCCATCGGTGGCCGCATGGGGGGAACCTCACCCATCGTGCAGCCGCATTACATTGCCTCAAAGGGTGGTGTTCATGCTTTTGTCTGGTGGCTAGCGCAACGGGCAGCGCCCCAGGGTATTTTGGTAAATGGCATCGCGCCTGGTCCAATAGCAACGGCTATGACTTCAACCACAAACTATCCAAAAGAACGTTACCCCCTAGGCCGGATTGGCACGCCTGAGGAAATCGCCTGGCCGGCGGCTTTTCTATGCTCACCAGCTGCTTCGTATTTTTCCGGCTCAATACTCGACGTCAACGGCGGATTGTTTGTAGGGTAATAGGGTTCAGCGCCAAGGATCCTTATCATGAAAATTGGGAACAAACATTACCGGACAATTTGGCTCGCGGACGACGGTTGGTCGGTGAAGGTGATTGATCAGACCTTTCTTCCGCACCAATTCAAAATTATGCGCTTAACCGACGTTACGGAGGCGGCCTCAGCCATATCCGACATGGTAGTGCGCGGTGCACCGTTAATTGGTGCAACCGCGGCCTACGGAATGGCTTTATCGACGCATACCGATCCGTCGGTTCAGGCAATTAGCGCGGCTCATGGTAGATTGCTTGCTACGCGGCCGACAGCGGTTAATTTGCAGTGGGCGCTCGATGATATGCGTAGACGCCTCTTGGCAACACCAATAAATCAAAGACGGGAAGCTGCCTATGCACGGGCAGCCAGTATCTGTGATGATGATATCGCTACATGCCAGGGGATCGCAAAACACGGCTGCGCAATAATTGAAGAGGTCTTTAAACGAAAAGATAGCG
>CAZDQC010000126.1:0-9897 GCA_964507245.1 uncultured Rhodospirillaceae bacterium | reverse complement strand
AGTGGTTCAATATAATGGTCACATTGCAGCGTGAGCATAAGGTGACAGGCATTAGTTGCGTTTCTGGAGCTTCTCTGGCATTTTTCGCCCGCATTGCCGTCAATAGGCGAATTCGTTAGGTGTTTTGACCCACACTTCATTAAACCAACTTTCGACAAGACCCAGCAAAAAGAGGACATGATCTATGTCAGCAGGATTGGCTTTCGCCATCGTGTGCGGATTGTTCGCACTAGTTTACGGTATCTGGGCGACACGCTCGGTATTGTCTGAGAGCGCCGGTAACGAGCGCATGCAAGAAATTGCGGCGGCAGTGCAGGTAGGTGCCAAGGCTTATTTGAACCGTCAATACATGACCGTCGGAGCAGTCGGCGTGGTAATTTTTGTCATCCTTACTCTGTTGTTCAACATTACTGTTTCGGTCGCCTTTTTGGTCGGCGCTGTCCTGTCCGGCGGTGCAGGATATATCGGCATGAATGTTTCGGTCCGAGCCAACGTGCGCACTGCCGAAGGTGCTCGACAGAGCTTGGCGAAAGGCCTTGACATCGCTTTCAAATCTGGAGCCATCACGGGGATGCTGGTCGCTGGTCTTGCACTGTTGGCAGTGTCTGTCACGTATGCAGTGCTGCTGAAGATGGGTGTTTCGGGACGCGAGATGATCGACCCGCTGGTGGCGCTTGGTTTTGGCGCCTCCTTAATTTCTATCTTTGCTCGTCTTGGCGGTGGCATTTTTACTAAGGGTGCCGATGTAGGTGGCGACCTGGTTGGCAAAATTGAGGCTGGTATTCCTGAGGACGATCCACGTAACCCCGCGACCATTGCCGACAACGTTGGAGATAATGTGGGAGATTGTGCTGGCATGGCTGCTGATTTGTTCGAAACTTATGCGGTAACCGTTGTCGCTACCATGGTATTAGCGTCGATCTTTTTTGCTGGAGATGCTGTGTTGTCTAGTCAGATGATGCTGTATCCTTTGGTTATCGGTGGCGCCTGCATCTTGACTTCAGTGATCGGCACCTTCTGCGTCAAGTTAGGTGCGAACCAAAATATAATGGGTGCCTTGTATAAGGGCTTCATCGTGTCCGCGATCTTGTCAGCCGTCGCTCTTTACCCTGTTACCAACTGGATTGTCGGTATGGATGAGGTGGGAGGCATGAGCTTCTCAGGGTTGGATCTCTTCTTCTGCGGCCTGGTGGGGCTGGTAATAACCGGTCTTCTGATCTGGGTTACTGAATACTATACATCCACGGAGTATCGTCCGGTACGCAGTGTGGCTCAGGCGTCCACTACAGGTCATGGCACAAATGTTATACAGGGTCTCGCCGTTGGCATGGAGTCCACTGCCATTCCTGCCATTATCATCATCGCCGGAATTCTGATTACGTATATGCTGGCAGGTCTGATGGGTATCGCTATCGCAGTGACTACCATGTTGGCCCTGGCTGGAATGGTTGTTGCTTTGGATGCTTATGGCCCGGTCACTGACAACGCCGGCGGAATAGCTGAGATGGCGGAACTGGATGAAGAGGTACGCAACACTACGGATGCCCTGGACGCGGTCGGCAACACCACTAAGGCTGTCACCAAGGGTTATGCCATCGGTTCGGCCGGTTTGGGCGCGTTGGTACTATTCGCAGCCTATACAGAAGATCTGAAGTTCTTTGCGGCGAATTCAGGTGAATATAGCTATTTCAAAGATGTAGTGGTTGATTTCAGTTTGTCGAACCCGTTCGTGGTGATTGGTCTGATCTTTGGTGGTCTGCTACCTTTCCTGTTCGGTGCCATGTCCATGACAGCAGTTGGCCGGGCTGCGGGTACGGTCGTCGAGGAAGTGCGTAGCCAGTTCGCCGCGGATCCCGGCATCATGAAAGGTACGTCAAAACCTGATTACGGGCGAACCGTGGATTTATTAACCAAGGCGGCAATAAAGGAAATGATTGTACCCTCCATGCTGCCGGTGCTGGCACCGATTGTCCTTTATTTCGTCATGGTTGCTATCGGAGGTAAGGGAGAGGCTTTTGCTGCTGTGGGTGCCATGCTGTTGGGCGTGATCGTGACAGGTCTGTATCTGGCTATCTCTATGACCGTTGGCGGTGGAGCCTGGGATAACGCCAAGAAATATGTGGAGGATGGCAACCTAGGCGGCAAGGGATCGGAAACCCACAAAGCGGCAGTGACCGGCGATACGGTGGGCGACCCTTATAAGGACACCGCTGGCCCGGCAGTGAACCCGATGATCAAGATCACCAACATCATAGCGCTGTTGCTGTTGGGTGTTCTTGCGCATTGGAACTAACACCTCATCAACAGAGTGAAATAATTGGACTCCTCCGTTAGTCCGCGGGGCCTGGTTTTTATTGGCGAGTTTTCTCGAAAGGCAGGGTGTTAATATTCGGTTTGCTTCGTGAATCGGCCGATGTTTCCGAACAGTTGTTCAATGACCGTAAATTCTCGGCCCCGGGTCGGTGTCTTTCGCTCAACCGGCTTGATAGCCTTGCCGTCCTTCATCTTAAATCGTTCAATTCCTGAAACGATACCGTCCTGATCGAAACGAATGGCCAGGACGGCCTGATCCAGAAGCTTCTCTGGCAGAAAAGCTATTTGCTCTGATTCACGTTTGATGTATAGCCAGATTTCGCCATTGAAGTCGGCTACAGTCGTTGGGGACCCAAATAGGGATGTCACAGAATCACGATCATGTATGCCCGTACGCAGTTTTTCGACGACGTCCTTGTTAGGGATGAAGCCATGGCTGCTATACATTGGTGAACAACCTAGTAGCATGGCGAAGCATAGAGTTGGAGCGATGGGACGTAGAATGCCCCACAATTTGGCCAGTTGGGGTATAAGAGTCAGCATTGTCGGGGAACATGCCACCGTTGTTGTAAGGGGTCAATTAGCTGACCAAGCTTATGATCACCAGAAAGGGATAACCAGGTGAAGAATTGGTTTTGCCGTCAAGACAAAGGTGAGGGGGTCGCACTTGATTTATATGTTGCCGCCGTTGCACAGGCCCGACAGCCGCTATTTTACGTTGAATACGGTGTTCCAGACACCGTAGATGGCCGTTTTGATTTGATCATTTTACATGTCTATTTGTTTTTGCGGCAACTCAATCAATTGGCACTGACCGATGGTGGGTCGGCCGAATCTGTTCAGGCCGCACAACGCGCACAATTGCTATTTGACGTCATGTTCAGCGACATGGACCGGTCACTTCGGGAAATGGGTGTTTCTGACATTTCTATCGGCAAGCGAGTGAAACATATGGTCAAGGCATTTTATGGCCGGGCGGTCGCGTATGATGAGGGTTTGACGGGGCCGGACACAGTTTTGCGGAACGCACTGGAGCGAAATTTGTTTGGTACCGTGCAGCCTAGCCAGAATCAGCTCGCGGCAATGGCGGAGTATTTACGCTATCAGGCTGATAATTTAGCCAAGGCGAGCGATCAGGACATATTGGCCGGCAAATTGAAATTTGCTACTTGGTGTGGAAAAGGCGTTGACCCGTAGAGATCATATCCCTATTTTGCGCCCGCACCGGTGCCCCGCTGCGTTGTTGAATGAAGCTGTGGCGCCTGTCTCCGCACGCAAAGAACCTGGAGCAAATTCGTTGACCGATCAACGGGCAGTGCCGGAGTTTAGCCGACCTGTGAAAGTCGCCGCTGTAGACCTAGACGGCATGACCTTGTGTCTGGACGCGGATGATGCAGAATGCACGGCGCTGGCTAAACGCTTAGATCTTCGGTCTCTTTCGAACCTACGGGCAGAGTTGTCCTGCCTGCGGACCGCTGAGGGTTTGATCCGGCTGAATGTTGAATTTTCGGCAACTGTGGTACAATCCTGTGTGGTTTCATTGGATCTTGTCACAGGGCAGATCGTAGATCGGTTTTCGGTGCTGTGTGAAGGCGACGGTGTGAGACGGCCTGAACGAACGGCCGGGGCCGACGTCGATGGTGAATTTTTCCTGGATCCATACGGTGACGATCCGTTGGAGCCTTTAGCGGATGGCAAGATTGACGCTGGAGAATTGGTCGCGCAACATCTGTCTCTTGCTATTAATCCTTATCCTCGTGCGTCAGGGTCGGAAGGGAAGGTGGATATAGCCTATCCAGAATACGACGGCGATCCTGGCGGCGTCAGGGAGGAAAGGGAAAATCCTTTTTCGGCGTTGGCGGGCTGTCGCGCTGGTAAGGAGAACAGCGGCGCCACCTGATTGGCGTGCGTACCGTTAAGTGATAGTTTGTAAGGAATTTGGGAGTGAACGGTCTGTTAGGCTTTGGACTCTCGGCAATTTGGATGAAAATGTGACTTTATGGCAGTACCTAAGAAAAAGATCTCCATGTCCCGTCGGGGTCAGCGCCGCTCCCACGATGCTTTGAAGCCATCGGCCTATGCGGAATGCCCAAACTGTGGCGAACTGAAGCGACCACATCATGTTTGCCCGGCTTGCGGTTACTACAATGATCGTGAGGTCAGTGAACCGTCGAACGCGGCTTGATCCGGATATCATGGCGCACGGCGTAGGCGGGTGACATCAGAAATTACGATTTCGCTGGACGCAATGGGTGGCGACGCTGCTCCAGCGATGGTAATCGACGGCGCGGCTTTGGCGCGTGAGCGTCACCGCTATCTCCGGTTCTTAATGTTTGGTGATGAGTCGGCCATTAATCCACTACTGTCCCGTCACAGGATGCTGCGTGACGTTGTCGAAGTGCGCCATACTGACATTCAGGTAAGTCCTAATGACAAGCCTAGCCAAGCTTTGCGACAGGGACAACAATCCAGCATGCGTCTTGCGATCGACGCGGTGGTTAAGGGTGATGCGGGTGGAGTGGTATCCGCTGGCAATACAGGCGCACTGATGGCCATGTCCAAATTCGTGTTGAAAACCATGACCGGCATCGACCGGCCGGCTATATGCGGATTTTTGCCGACGTTACGCGGCGAAAGCGTCATGCTTGACCTGGGCGCCAATGTCGAGTGCGATCAGGATAATTTGGTGCAGTTTGCGATTATGGGTGCAGCTTTCGCACGCACAATTTTGGGCCTGCCTCGACCTACAGTGGGCTTGCTCAACGTCGGCGAAGAAGAAATGAAGGGCAATGAGGCGGTTAAAGGCGCCGCCGCCATTTTAAATCAAGCAAATCTACCCTTGCGTTTTCATGGTTTCATTGAGGGCGACGACATAGCAAAGGGAACAACGGATGTGGTTGTTACCGATGGTTTTAGCGGTAACGTGGCCTTAAAAACGGTGGAAGGTACGGCGAAACTGTTCACGCAGTTCTTGCGCACGGCTTTTGGTCAATCCGTGCTGTCCCGGCTTGGATACTTGCTAGCCAAACCTTCCATGAATGCATTGCGCGACAGACTCGATCCCCGTCATCATAATGGTGGCGTGTTACTGGGGCTGAACGGCGTTAGTGTGAAAAGCCATGGCAGCATGGACGATGTCGGCTTCGCTACGGCGATTGGTCTAGCGGCGGATATGGTGGCCGACGAACTTATTGGCCGCATCATCGCGGATATGGCACAATTTTCCGATTCTGATGATGGGTCTCAGAAAGCTGCTGATGAAGGCGACATAGAAATTGCTGATGGTCGAGTGAACTAAGCACAGGATAGGGCCGGTTGCCCGATAGCCTCAGTGGAAAATTATGACAACATGATAAAGTCTGTGTTCATAGGGTGCGGTGCGTACCTACCACAAAACAGTGTCACCAACGATGACTTGGCTACTAAGGTTGATACATCGGACGAATGGATTCTGGCCCGGACGGGCATCTCCAACCGCCATATTGCCGCCGACGATGAACTTACCTCTGATTTGGCTTACAACGCGTCTGTCGAGGCACTGGCATCTGCAGGAATGGCGGCTGACGAGCTGGACTTGATTGTGCTAGCGACGGCGACCCCTGACGAGACATTTCCTGCCACCGCGACGACTGTACAAGCGCGCCTTGGCGTGGTGGGCATTCCCGCTTTCGATGTGCAGGCCGTTTGTTCGGGCTTCATTTACGCACTTGCGGTAGCCGACAATTTTATTAGAGCTGGACAAGCAAAGAACGTCCTGGTGATTGGGGCCGAGACTTTCTCCAGAATTTTGGATTGGGAGGATCGTACAACCTGTGTCCTTTTTGGCGATGGTGCTGGTGCTGTCGTGCTACGTGCGGAAGCCACGAATGGCGCTGCTGGAAATAACCAGCGCGGCATCATGTCTACCCATTTACACGCCGACGGACGCCATCATGACATGCTTTATGTGGATGGCGGGCCGTCGTCTACCGGCACGGCTGGTCACTTACGTATGAAGGGTAAAGAAGTTTTCCGTCACGCGGTCAGCAATTTGTCTAGTGTGGTGGGCGAAGCCTTGAAAGCTAACGATCTACAGTCTGATGCAATTGACTGGCTGGTTCCTCACCAGGCTAACCGACGTATCATCGACCACACCGCCAAGAAGCTTAAGATGCCCTTTGAAAAAGTGGTATTAACCGTAAACGAGCACGGCAATACCTCGGCGGCCTCCGTTCCTTTAGCCTTGAACGAGGCCGTGTGCGACGGTCGTATTAAGCAGGGTGATGTAATTTTGATGGAGGCCATGGGTGGCGGATTTACCTGGGGGGCTGTACTGGCCCGTTGGTAGGCTCTGCGGGCCGAGAGGCTAGCGGAATTGTTAAGATGGTGTATGGAACGAATTCTTGGAAATTTTTATGATGTAAATGGCTATTTTACTTAAACAGTGCTCCGCATCCCTTTGATATTGACCGAAAACTTCGGATTTGCTACAATTTTGTTCGGACGGAATGAGGGGATGGGCTGTGGCAGGTAATACCGTTACAAGAGCGCAATTGAGCGAGGCCGTCTATCAAGAAGTAGGCTTGTCACGAAATGAGTCGGCCCAATTAGTCGAATCTATACTCGACGAAATATGTGGTAGTTTAGTCCAAGGAGAAACAGTAAAGGTTTCTTCTTTTGGCAGTTTTTCGGTTCGGCAAAAGGGGGGAAGGATTGGTAGAAACCCAAAAACGGGTGAACAGGTTCCCATTGACCCGCGACGAGTTCTGGTCTTCCGTCCCAGCCACGTGCTCAAGGAAAAAGTGAACCAGAACCTAACGGGTTCTCGCACCTCGACCAGTATTAGCGAGGATTATTGAGCCTGTCGAGGGCGGTTGAAGCTATGGTCACTGCTATCGAAAATTCTCAGCAAAGGCGTCGGCGGAGTAAAGCGCCTGGCGCATTTCGCACGATTAGCGAGGTGGCGACAGATTTAGAGGTGCCTCAGCATGTATTGCGGTTTTGGGAAAGCAAATTTGCACAGGTAAAACCGCTGAAACGTGGGGGTGGTCGCCGCTATTACCGGCCGGAGGACGTCGATCTTCTACGAGGTATTCGTCATTTACTGTATTCAGATGGTTACACAATTAAGGGTGCGCAGAAGCTTCTGCGAGAGCTCGGTTCGAAATCCGTCATGGAATCAGGTCGAACTTTATCGGTCGGGGAGATATCGGACACGGCGGGTGCTGCCGCGACGCGCACGAGAAGGCAGGGCCCGACCGGTTTAGGCGAGATTTCTGATCCACCTCCGGAACTTCCACTATCCATCGCCACTCAGGCTGGAAATAATCATGGTTTGGATCGGACGGAAAAAGGGAACTTGACCTCTCTGCAGCGGGGCAAGCTACAGCACTTGGTTGCCGAATTAGGTGAGTTGCGGGATATTCTGCGTGAGGCTGGACGCAAAGGCTAACTAGCTAAATTCACACCGCCGAAAAATCCATCAAGTTTTATGATGGCAATTGTTTCCACGAGTGCCGAGGGTTATATTCCCCTCAACTTCGAACGCAGATGGGGCGTCCGTAGAGGAGTTTTGGCGGAGCGTAGCGCAGCCTGGTAGCGCATCACACTGGGGGTGTGGGGGTCGGTGGTTCGAATCCACTCGCTCCGACCAAATTCTTTGGCGAATTTGGGGGTCGGCCCTAATGGGTCGGTCCCCTTTTCAATGGTCAGATGATTGAGGTTGGAAAGAGCTCTCTATTTATTGATAAGTAATGAAAATATTTTCTATTTTTTCTGTTGACCAAGAACGGGCCGCGCGGTCCCGATCGTTGATTGCCGGTTGGCTGCTGCTCGTCGCGGTGACGGTAGCAGTGATGGTGATGCTGGGAGGGGCCACACGTTTGACCCATTCGGGTCTGTCCATGGTGCAATGGCAGCCGTTGATGGGCGTGCTGCCGCCGCTGACCGAGGGTGCTTGGCGTGCAGTTTTCGAGCTCTATAAGGCGTATCCAGAGTTTCAAAAAATTAACCAGGGTATGACCCTTGTTGAGTTCAAGAGCATTTTTTATTTCGAGTATGCGCACCGGATGCTGGGACGATTTATTGGGCTTGAGTTTGCCTTGCCATTCATATGGTTTCTTCTTACAGGGCGTATCGAACGCGGGCGCCGGTTGGCATTGTTTGGCCTGTTTTGTCTTGGCGGTGTACAGGGGATAATCGGATGGTGGATGGTAAAAAGTGGCCTGGTGAACCAACCTGACGTCAGCCATTATCGCCTGACCGTACATTTAGGTGTAGCCGTGTTAATTCTGGGCGGTTTGTTATGGGCGGCGCTCGATTTGATGATCCGCGGTACGAAAGCGGCCGCGCCAGGTCTGCGCCAAGGCGCCAATTGCCTGTTGGGGATCATTTTTCTGCAAATCCTTACTGGCGGCCTAGTTGCGGGTTTGAATGCCGGTTTCATCTACAACAGCTTTCCCATGATGAATCAATATTGGTTTCCGCCCGAGTTATGGGACCTTTCGCCATTTTGGGTAAACATGTTGGAGAATGTGGTGACTGTGCAGTTCGACCATCGTATTGGTGCTTACGTTTGTGTAATCTTGACCTCGTGGCTTTGGTGGCGTTGCCGTTCCAGCAACTTATCACCAAACGCGCGAACGGCACTGAATCTAGTTGTTGGCGCAATGTTCCTGCAATTTGCCTTGGGTATCGCGACGTTACTATGGGTCGTGCCGGTGCCAATTGCTGTATTGCACCAAGGCGGAGCACTGCTTTTGTTCGCAGCGGCTATTTACCTTTCCTTTCGCCTGCATCGTGGATAAGTGAGGGAACCGAATGCAAGAACCGACCATGCTGTACCTAACCTGTGCTAATAAGGATGAGGCCAAATTCATCACCCGGACCCTGGTTGACGAGCGTTTGATAGCCTGTGCGAATATTCTAGGGACGATGACCTCCGTCTATCGTTGGGAAGGAACGGTGGCGGAAGACGAGGAAATTGCCGTACTGCTGAAAACACGTCGTGATATGACAGCTCGTGTGACGGAGCGGGTAAAAGAACTTCATACCTACGACCTACCTTGCGTCATCGGCCTACCGATCAATGGCGGAAACCCAGATTTTATCGATTGGCTACATTGTGAGGTTGGCTGAATATCAATGGCAAGAACTTCTGCCACCGTCACCTTGGGGTTTGCTAGCGCGGCGCATACCTACTCACATATGTCCCTCCTATTCGTCGCAACCGTGGTCATAGTTTTGGAACGGGTCTGCGAGATGTCGTACGCGGAACTGCTCGCTCTCTCCATTCCCGGTGCCGTGATGTATGGCTTGGCCGCACTAGCAGCTGGCTGGCTTGCGGTCCGGTGGAACTCATCCGCCATGATCCAGGTGTTATAGGGACCCGCGGTATTGCTGCCGAGTTCCAATACCTGAAATCCCGTTAGTGGAAGGGCTTGTGTCATGATGAATTGCTACTCTTATTATTTGGCATAGGAAATTTCTAATACTTCGATTTCTTCAAGTCCCGATGGGGTGTGCAGCTTAACTAAATCACCCTCAAAGGCTTTGCGAAGGGCTTGGGCGATGGGTGAAACCCAGCTAACTTCACCTTGATCATGA
>CAZDQC010000125.1:0-10083 GCA_964507245.1 uncultured Rhodospirillaceae bacterium | reverse complement strand
AACCCTGGTGGGGTGAATACGTCAAATGACGATGGGTCCGGTGATGAAGGTCTCCAAGGCTTTCAATGCCTGGGGTCGGTCCGTCTTCTCGATAGTGTGCCGAGGGCTAAGCACGGCGTTATTGACTAGAATATCCGATCAGCCATGGGTCTTGGCAACATGGTGATAGGCGTCGTTGATGGCATCCCGATGGCCGATATTGCTGGGTAGACCCTCAGCGCTGAGACCGTCATTCCAGAACGCGTGCACGATCTTGCCGCAAGCCTTTTCTTTCTGGGAAAAAATGATAACGCGGGCGCCGTGTTCCACCAAAAACCGTGCCATCGACTCGCCCAGACCCTGTGTCGAACCGAGGATCAGTGCAATCCAGCCGGATAAGTCAAATAGGCTGTTCGTCATAAGCGCTTAACAGCTTCAACCATGATCCCGTTGGCATCCTTGGGGTGAACTAACCAGCGGGCTGAAGCGCCGGGCTCGGCCGGTTCACGCATCAGGACTGTCATGCAGCGGGCTTTTAATTCCTTGCCACTGCCTTCCACGTCATCAACTTCTAAGCAGACATGATAGAAACCCTCGCCCACCAAGGCCAGACGTTTAGAGAGGGCATTATCCATGTTGGACTTATCCAACGACGCCATAATTTCGATAACCATTTCGTCCCAGGAGCCACCGACAGAGACAAAGATGCTACGGATACCCTCTACATCAATACGCCGATCGTCGAATTTTGGTAGGCCAAAGGATTCCGTCTATAATTTCGTTGCCGCTTCGGCGTCATGAACCAGTACACCAAAATGGCCGATTTTCTTGGTGATCATAACGTGTCTTCCTCAATACTGGATGTGCCTCGCGCCCACGGGTGGCGGGGTGCGGGGCGGACCGGCAAAACATTGCGCCACCGCCATCCATTTCTTTGCGGTGTCGCCCACCACCTTCAACTGCGTATCGCCGATGTTGCGGCACTGGGTAACTACTTGGCCGAATTCAGTTGCCAAGCCTTCCACATAGTTGCTGTCTGACGGCTTGTTTAAATCCCACACCTCGCCCGACGGGGCTGTAAGTCTGAGAAACGGTTTGTCCTGCGGAACTTCTTCACCCCTATTCATAAACGTCCAGCCAAAGGTATTATTGCCGATCACTACAACGTTCTTGATATGGTCCTTGTCCTGGCGCACAACACCCAAAAGGTCATAAACCGCTTGGGCATGGGACCAGGTTTCCATCAGACGGGCAGTAATTGAGGACAATACGCTCATGTCTGGCCCGGCCCATTTCAATCGTTTTTTCGGATCGACGCCGTCATAATCAACTACCATATTTGTGTAATAGTCATGCCATAATTTCAGCAACGCTTGTCCATTGACGCCGTTCAGTTTCTGGTCAGTATGGGCGACCATATCCACGCCCTTTTCCCCGTTGGTGCGCAGTTCTGCCAAAAGAGCCAAAATGGCCTCCTCATCATTAAGCGAGATGTGGGCGGCATAGTTGAAGAAATGTAGATGCTGCAGGACCGTATTGATGGTCCATTCCTTAAACAAGGTCTTCCGTTTAAAATTGTTATCCTTCAACGGCTTTAGTAATTCGTATAGCGCATCGCTTTCAACTTGAAAATCAAGAGCCTGTTGCAACATATATTTATCCTTTCGTGCCATGCGGCGACGGCCTTGGCGAGGCATTCATAGGCGTTAATTAGGTCCTGTGTAAAATGGCAGACCTGGGCGCGCACGGACTGAACAGCATTCATCAGGCCGACGCCCTGGCTGATCCTGTACGCAGCAAGATTCTGCGTGCCTTCCTGGCTGGTTCAACCCGGGTTGCAGCCAACATGCTTTTGAATTTTCGCATGTTACGATTGCTCTGCCCATATAGGTTTGCGTTTCTCAATGAAGGAGGCTACGCCTTCTCGGCCCTCGTCGCTCAACATGCATTCAGCAAACCCTTTAGCAGCGAAGTCCAGTTGTTCTTCGCGGTTCAGATGCCGGGTCGCCAGTACGATTGCTTTAGTCACGGCGTTAGCGACAGGGGCACAGCGTCGTACCTGCTTTTTCATGTCCGCCTCAATTTGTTCCAAGCCAGCGGCGTCATCTGCCACAAAGTCGGCCAGGCCCAACCGGTGCGCCTCCTCACCGTCGAAGCGCGAGGCCGTGACCATCAAACGCCGTGCGATTCGCAGGCCAAGGCGCTGCGCCACGAAAGGTGCAATCTGGGCCGGTGGGATGCCGATGGCGGTTTCTGTCATAGCAAACTTGGCATCTTTTGTTACGGCAACTGCGTCGGCACAACAAACCATGCCAAGGCCGCCCGCAATAGCCGCGCCTTCCACTAGGATCAGCACCACCTGGGGCAATTCGTTGATCAAATCGAACATCTGACCGCCCTGACGCGAGGCGGCGGCGATGTCTTCCATGGTCTGGCTGCCGCCCTGATAGTTGTTCTTAAAACCCTTTAGATCGCCGCCGGCGCAAAATACACCGCCTTTTCCTCGAAGAGTGATGCCTCGGATTTTTTGGTTGTCGCGCACGGCGTGCAGTACCTCCTTCAACTCCGTGGTTAGCTCCTTGGACAGGGCGTTCCGATTGTCGGGACGGTTGAACCAAATTGTCAACCAGCCGGCGTCTTGTTCCAGCAGTAGGTTCTCGGTCTTGGGCAGATTGGTCATGATGGGGTCTCCTGGATTAAAGGCGGGTTTTGGCTAAGCCGGGCACGCCGACCAACAGAGCACGGCCTCCGGTCAGCAGGGTGATCAAGGTCTCGTCAATAACCTGTACTTGGCCGAATATGACGCAGCCGATCATCGATCTGATTTTTGCGACGGTTTTCACGGCGCCTTCGATCCTGGCGACCATTTCTTTGTCCGTTTCGCTGACGGATGCCATGTTGTCCACTATATTGAAAAATCACATCGTTACTTACCAATTAGGATATTGTTTACCGGAATCCAGGGCTACCAGGACGGTAGGTCACATTCTAGTGTTTTGCTAGGAAATTGCAGAAGAGTTTAGGGCGAACCGGAAAATGCTCGATCCAGAGGCAATAGCAGCCCAACTGCCTAAGGGCAAGGCTCCGCCCGTGGATAGCTGGCACCCAGACTTCAGCGGCGAATTGGACATGCGGATCGCCCGCGACGGTACTTGGCATTATCTTGGTTCCCCCATTAAGCGGCACCGCATGGTGAAGTTGTTCGCTTCGATCCTGCGGCACGACGAAGACAGCCGCTATTATTTAGTCACGCCGGTGGAAAAATTCGCTATTCAGGTGGAAGATGCGCCTTTTCGGGCCGTGGCGATGGATGTTCATAGCACTGGCCGCGATCAGGTCCTGACTTTCCGTACGAACGTGGATGACGAGGTTATGGCCGGTCCAGATCATCTAATTCGATTAGACATCGATCCGGAAACGGCGGAGCCGTCCCCATACGTTCATGTGCGTGGTCGCTTGGAAGCATCGATTAACCGTGCCATCTTCTATGATCTGGCTGATTTGGGTGTGGAGGAACCATGCGATGGCAATTGCCAATTTGGCGTTTGGAGCGCCGGTGTCTTTTTTTCCCTGGGCCCGCCGGGATCCATAATGTAACGTCTGTCGGGGAGCCACTCTTGCGCGAACACATCGCATCAAAATTACGTCCCACTGTGAATATCAGCAGCCAAGACGATCTTCGTCCTACCATCGGGGATCATGACCTGGACCCTTTCATGCAGGATTGGGTGGATTCGGATGAACGTCTCAAACCAGCTGCCGTGCTAGTGCCTTTGGTGGAGCACCATAGCGGCTTAACTGTGCTTTTAACCAAGCGCACGGACCATCTGCACCACCACGCTGGCCAGATCTCGTTTCCCGGTGGCCGAGTTGAGGAAGACGACTTGGACATCGTTGATACCGCATTGCGCGAGACGGAGGAAGAAATCGGCCTGGACCGCAGTTACATAGAAGTGTCAGGATATCTAGACGATTACGAAACCGGCACAGGTTTTCGCATCACTCCTGTGGTTGGTTTCGTGCGTCAGGGTTTCGATTTGACCGTGGATGATTTTGAGGTGGCGGAGGTGTTTGAGGTGCCACTAGAATTCCTCTTTGATCCTGCTAACCATCAGCGCCATAAACGTGATTATAACGGGCGCACGCGGCAGTATTATGCCATGCCCTATGGTCAATTCTATATCTGGGGCGCCACGGCAGGCATGCTGATGAATCTGTACCGTCGGGTTCACGGTCTACTTTAGATCGGCGCGCTGCTATGGTCAGGAAGATACTTTTCCATGTAATTCCGTTCCTGCTGCCTTTTATTGCCTATGGCTTGTATGATTTCGCCACCCATCGGGCCCGAGCCAAGGGTGCTGCGTTCGATGAGGCGCCCTGGTATTGGCTTTTCAGTATCGGTTTAGCGTTGACGGCACTTTCCTTGGTAGCAGTCTGGGCTTTTTCGGGCGTGCCGGTTGGTGGCGAATATATCGCCCCCCAGCTGCAAGATGGCAAGATCCTTCCTGGCAAGTTTAAGTGACGTCAGGGTGGCCGTGAACTCGCTTGCAAACCAACAATGGCTTACCGCACCCGGCAGTAAGAAGGTATTGGTTGCACTTGCTGGAAAAGGTGCCACGCCGCGTTTCGTGGGAGGCTGTGTGCGTGATGGATTGCTGGGTAATCCCAGCACGGATTTGGATATTGCCGTCGATCAGGTGCCTGACGACAATATGCGCCTATTACGTTCGGCGGGAGTCCAAGTGGTGCCCACTGGCCTGAAACACGGCACCATTACTGCCATCTGCCATGATCAGCCATTTGAGATTACTACATTGCGTGTGGACGCGGAATCCTTTGGAAGGCACGCCAAGGTGGCCTTTACAGCTGATTGGGTTAGAGACGCTACGCGGCGAGATTTTACCATTAATGCCATTTATGCCGACGGAATGGGTGACTTGTTTGATCCTCTGGGCGGAATAGAGGACCTGATGGCAGGACGGGTACGTTTCGTGGGCGATGCCGCGCAGCGGATCGGGGAGGATAAGCTGCGTATCCTGCGGTTTTTCCGCTTTCAGGCCCAGTTCGCCCGGGGAGGGCCCGACCAGGAAGCCCTTGTCGCATGCACCGCGGCCGCTCCGGGTATTGGGGGTTTGAGCGGCGAGCGAGTACGCGACGAATTTTTGAATATCCTAGCTTTGCCTAAGCCAGAGCAGTGCCTATCACTTATGGCCCACTGCGGTGTTTTGCAACAAATCCTGCCCGACGGCTTTGTTCTCGAGCATTTAGATAGGCCCGACGATGACCCTGTGCGACGCCTTGCCACCATCGCCAAGTCGGGTGCCGAGGCCTTGGCCCGCCGTTTGTGCCTGTCCAAGCAGCAAGCGGGACGCTTGCAATTTCTGATGTCACCTCCCGCCAAATTTAGACCAGGTCTGCTGCGCACTGATCTGCGCCGTTTGATTTATGACCACGGGGCCGATGCGATCCGAGATCTAGCCCGGAAACAAGGCGACTTTGTCGCAGCGGCGCGGATCGAGGCACTTGCCCCACCGCCATTTCCCCTCTCCGGTCGCGACGCCATCGCCGCCGGCGTTGCGCCGGGCCCAGATGTAGGCATACTGTTGCGGGCGGTGGAGCATGAGTGGAGGGATAGTGACTTTGCAGCAGACCATGTTCAATTGTTGCAAATTTTAAGGTCAAAAATTACTTGATTTAGGCCGGCAGGCTGCCGCAGCCCAGGAGATAATGTTCCGCATCTGCCGAAGATCAAGCGGTAAACCCCAATTCGATGCGAAGAGCCTTTCAATCTGGCCGACTATTGGCTCACCGGGGTCCAGGGCTCCCGCGGTCATGCTGGTCATCATAACCTGTGACCAGTAATACAAGAGGCACCAGCCGCGACGATGTCCCAGATTTACTACTATGGACGGATTCATCAAGACAAAAAGCTATCAGGTTTTGTTTGTTGAAAAAAACTGGATTAATCTATTATAAGTATCGCTGGCTACATTGCTGACCGGTAAAGATAGAGAGAACTGCCAATTGTTTAATGTCGCCGTGTCGATTGGAGGTGGTGGATGGTGGGCGAATGGGCCGACCAAGTCATGGCTCCGGCCATTGACTCTATGGGTTGACACTAATTTAGAGCTAGGGAAGAAGGGTAGGGCCGGAGGGTTAATTTTAGAGATGTCGAGTAACAAGATAGATAGCCATGGCACATAAGATCAGATTTCACCGCACGATTATGCAAATCAGTAGGGCACTCGGCCGAGGTGCTGCCTGGTCAGTTGCAATCCTAGGCATAGCATTGGCTGGATGCGCGCTGGCGCTACTGCCTATCAATACAGCGACGGCAGCTGCTGCTGAAGAAGCGATGGCTCGGGGAACGAATTCGCAACGGTTGGAAACCACCGACCAGCCCTTGTTGCTTGCCAAGGCCAAGAAGGACGACGACCTTCTCGATAAAGACGATGATGACGATGACGATGACGATGATCTGCTAAAAGCTGACGATGACGACGATGATGAAGAAACTAGTCAAAAGGAGTCTGCTGACGAAAAGGTCACTCAGGATGCAGATGCAGACCATAAGGCCTTATTTTTAGAATCACGCTTTCCGGCAGCTGCGACCTGCGCTATCTGTCATCCAAAGCAATACAAGGAATGGTCGGTCTCCCAGCACGCATATTCTCAGCTCAGCCCGGTCTATTTATCTCTAAGTAACAAAATTAATATTTTATCCAATGGGTCAAACGGTGATTTCTGTCTTCGTTGCCATAACCAGGTTGGGGCCAACCTAGGTGAAAATCCCTACGATTCGAACCTAACGAGGCATCCTACTTCGCGTGAAGGAATTACCTGCGTAGTCTGCCATCGTATTAATAAAAATTATAATAAAGCCAGCGGGCGCCTGGCTCTTGTGGAGGGCGACTTAACCACTGACATATTCGGCCCCGGAGGAAATAAGGAACTTGAGCGAGTTCTCGCAAATACCAAGGACTACAAGGTAGTTACCGACCCAAATGAACCGGGACGGAAGATACATAAGGAAGTAAAAAAATACGGAGCGTTTTCGGACCCGATGTTCTGCGGAGCTTGCCACGACGTCACACTCTTCAATGGGTTCCGACTGGAAGAAGCGTTCAGCGAATACCGCACGTCACCAGCTGCCGCACGCGGCACCACTTGCCAAGATTGCCATATGGGTAAGATCCAAGGGAAAGCCTCTGGTTATGAATTCGGTCCTGCGGCCGTGGTTGGCGATGTGCCGACGAAAGATCGAAAGCTGACCAACCATTTCTTCGCTGGCCCAGATTATTCCGTTATTTCACCAGGGATTTTTCCCCACAACACAACGGCACAGCAGATGGCCACTATCGCTGAGTGGCTAAAGTTTGATATTGCGGCTGGATGGGGAACTGATCAATTCGAAGATAATGTATCTGACGATTATAAATTTCCCGAGCGTTGGCGGTTTATCGATGACCGCTACGATGCGCGAGAAATCATCGTTGAACAAATCGAGCGCTTAGAATGGGCGCGCCTAAAGCGACTTGAAGTTCTGCGTAACGGCTATGTACTCGGCGATATAAAGATTCTACGGGCAGACGCGGGCGGCATCGCGTTTAAAGTCCAGGTAAAAAACGGAACCGACGGCCATAACGTGCCCACTGGATTTTCAGGCGAGCGTTTGGTGTGGCTTGAAGTAACGGTTAAAGATGCTGATGGTAAGGTCGTCTTCATATCAGGTGATCGTGATCCGAACGGCGATCTTCGTGACGGGCACTCATCCTATGTGCATGCTGGCAAGGTTGAACTAGATAAACATTTATTGAGCCTTCAATCTCTATTTGTGACCCAGAATGGTCGGGGTGGCGAAACCGAACATGTTATACCAATACCTTACCCATTTACTTCTTTGCCACGTGTGTTGCCATCGCCGGTTTCGTTAGTTTTTACCGGTGAGCCAGCGACGGAACGGGTTCACAAAATGGGAATTGAGCCAAATGGTGAACGCTGGGGCCACTATGAAGTGCCAGCGGACGCCCTAACCACAAATGGAACATATACGGCAACAATAAAACTTATTTCCCAGCCTGCGCCCGTAAATCTTCTTCTGGCAATACAAGATGTTGGATTTGATTATGGGATCACGCCGGCTCAAGCTCGTGACGCTTTGGTGCAAGGTGCGCAGGTTCTCTGGGAAGAAGAGCTAAAATTCGAAGGAATTAATAAATAGGTGAAGGTTTTAAATAGTAACGGCCCCGTTCTAAGCTTGCATAGGTTGCATGTTCAGCCTTGGCTGATCGATGGAATTACAAGTAGGTCATTATTGGCTAACAAATTAGACGGGCATAATTATTAGCGAAAAGAGGCCGATTTATGATTCGCAAAATATTGAAGCGAGCAAAAATCACTAGCGTAGTCTTAATTGCTGCCCCGCTGTTGTTTGGCTTGTGGCCGGCTAAAGATACACTAGCAGGCATTGATCTACCAGGCGGTATATTTCCCTTAGGCGACAAAGTACCCGTCAAGAAAATCAAGGAAGAGTATGTCCCCTTTAAGGGCTCTGGCGAAATAACACAACGACCGCATTTATTTATAGAGGCAGGGGATTTTTTTCTTGATTCTGGCAAACTTTACGAGGGTTTCGAAGTTCCACTTCTAGGCGCTGTTTGGCAGCCACGTCTCTGGTCATACATGATCAGCCGCACGGCTTTGCAATCATTTGATAATCACGCCGCGGGAACGGAACGCGAGACTGAATTAGCCAACCGAACAGACCTTTACGTGAACCTCCAACTAACCGGAACTGAGAAAATCCTTCTCGGTCTCAGGCCCTTTGATAATAACCGCCCAGACCGATTTACAAGGTATACCTTTGATGGTGCAAGTGACGGCACTACCAATGAACTAAATGTAGACGCAGAAACGCTCTTTTTTGAAGGCGATTTAGGCAGCCTTATCCCCAATCTTGACCCTGTCGGGATCACATTATTGGACTTTGGTTTCACTGTAGGCAGGCAGCCAATCACATTTCAAGAAGGCATCCTTATTAATGACACCATAGACTCCATAGGCTTCGTTCGTAACAACCTAGTTTTTCCAGGAACCTCGAATTTGAGAATTCATGGTATGTATGCATGGAACCGTTTGGACCGAAATGACAGATCTAGGGGGGACGAATCTAACATGTTCGCCCTCTTTGGCTTCGCCGATACCCCCGTAAGCACTTTCAATCTCGACACGATTTATGTTGACGATAACGGCCGAGGTGATGCTTTTTATGTTGGCGCTTCCGCCATCCAAAGGCTACGCGGCTTGGGTGGCATTTCCTCAGCATTCCGAATTAATAGTTCCTTCGCATTAGAGGACGAAATAGGAGGTAACGTCATCGGCGATGGCATCCTACTAACGGCGGAACTATCATCTTTGGTGGTGGAGTCAGAAGATATTGTGTATTTCAACACTTATGCCGGTATTGACAATTATACGCAAGCCGGACGCGAAGCTATTGTAGGAGGACCGCTAGCTAATACCGGCATTCTCTATGCTTCACCAAATCTTTCGACCCACGGCGCAGAGATAAATCCATTTACAGATGATGTAATTGGTTTCGCGTTGGGATATCAGGCTTTCTATGACAACACGCGGCGTAACATAATCTTCGAAATTTCTGGCCGCAAAGACACAAATGGTGGTGAAACTGATGCTTTGGGTGTGGGGTTTCAACTTCAGCAGGCTGTTGGACGGTATGTCCAGATCACAGCTGAAAGTTTCTACACGATACAAAGTAGCGAAAATGATGACTCGGGTATGCGCCTTGAATTACAGGTCGTTTATTGACAAGCCGCCGGTTTGAATTAGGGCCGCGGCTAGACGACGGCACATTTGGCTTCCAACCGTGACCTGAACAGATGACCATGATACTGGATCGGGATTGCTTTGATCGCCATGGCAACATTTCTTCCTATCGGAATTCTTAGGGCTGGCTTCTTCTTTTCCGCTTTTTTGCTTTCTTTGCCGCAGCCGCCGCTTTCTTTGCTGCTTTCTTTGCTGCTTTCTTTGCTTTCTTTGCCGCAGCAGCCGCCTTCTTTGCTGCCTTTTTGGCACTCTTAGAAG
>CAZDQC010000124.1:0-10192 GCA_964507245.1 uncultured Rhodospirillaceae bacterium | reverse complement strand
ATCAGGACGGCGCGTTGACCGAGTTAGTGCCACATCGTAGGGTGATATAGAATTGGTCTTTTTATCTTTGAGAAATTGCAGCGGCGACACCTGACAGTGAAGCTGTTCTCGTCATCACTAGGCTCTACGGTCTCATTAGGCCCATCTGGATCGCTCTGGGTTTCAACTACTTCAAACGCGTGTAACCCCAGTCTACAAAAGAGGCTACCAATTTCCATAGCTCCTCCTCCGCACAGCGCTACGCTATGCATGCATTTGACACAAATGTGTTACGCGGGAATAGGATAATTAATCGCCTTTTGATTTTCAACCTACGGGTCCTTCCCAGGCAATCCTTTGCGGATAACGCGAATGAGGCCTTAGGGAGCGCTGAATACCAAGCGATCAAGCCGCACCGTATCGGCAACATTGATATGGACTATGGTTCTTTTGTTGTAGTTGAGGGGGTCTGAGCTAAGTTTGATTTACGGGAATGGCGTCCCCAGCGTCACAACCTCTCCCACAAACCAACCACCGCATCCCGCCAGCGCCGCTTGGCCTGGCGCCTACCGCAGCCAAAATGGTCACTTTGTGGTGCCCATATGGTACCGAATTGACGTTGCTTGAACCCATTCCGGCTCCCCAAAACAGTAGTTAAGTTAAACACACCACGGGCCCAGGGGCCCAGCCCGCGAATCCCGCCACCCGACAAAACCTCCAACACAAACGATCCGGGCTTCAGGGCCCCCGGGTCACGGACCACGGGCCATGGGTCAGGAATTTTTGTGTCCTGCCCCCTATAACTGATCCATATTTTGGTAAGATAATTTCGATTGAATGGGGATCTTTCAGGTTAACACTCGAATCCCCGTCCATCTCAGCATGCGAAATGAACCTGACCAACAAGCTCTGCTAGGGTTGCAGGCACACCATCGAAGAAATAGAAGATTGGGAAACTTTTGACAGAGAACTGATATGAACACCCAAATTCCCCGCGCCATTACCGCCCACGAGATTGAGACCTACGAGCGGGACGGTGTTGTGCTGTTGCCGGGAATGTTTGGCTTGAACTGGATTAAGTTGTTGGACCATGGCTTGGCGGCTAATCAAGATGCGCCCACAGACCGGTCACATACCTGGGATCGAGATGAGGGAGGGCGGACAACTTTTTATGACAGCCAGGCTTGGCAACATATTGGTGAATACCGCCAGTTCATATTTGACTCGCCATGTGCCGCCATTGCCGGGCAGCTTATGCAGGCATCGCACGTGAATTTCTTTTTTGACGCCATTTTCGTGCGCGCGCCGGGTGCCCAGTTTGCAACACCTTGGCATCAGGATGAGCCCTACTGGTCCGTGAATGGCTTTGATACCTGTAGCATCTGGATGCCATTGGTTCCGGTGGCAAAGGAAAGTGCGCTGGCCTTCGTGCCGGGATCGCATCGTAGCGAAAAAATATATCATCAACAAAATTTTGGTGAGCTGAACCAGGATGGTGACGGCCGCGACCACCAGGTCGATTTTTCGACCGTAGCAGACGAGCCGTTTCCCGATATCGATGCCAACCCCGAGGGCTTTGGCATAGTCAGTTGGGCTATGCAACCCGGAGACTGTGTGGCTTTCAATGGTCGCATGATCCACGGCGGTTCGGGCAAGCTGACCGATGATCGGGACCTGCGGGTGTTCAACACCAAATGGCTAGGCGATGACGTACGCATAAAGTTCCGCGACCACGGCATGGACCCCGACCACAGCGCAATGATGATCGAACACGGCCTGAAACCCGGTGATCGTCCAGGCAAGGGACGGGGTGCGGAGTTATACCCGGAAATCTGGGCGCGCAGATAGTCCTACAGAGAGATCAGAAGTTATCCAACAACTTCACCCTCGAAGAATTGCTGCCAGCGAACGCGGTCGTCGTAAAGCATCCCGCTGTAACGCCGCTAAGCCAAAATTTTATAATTTCCCACAAACTAAGCACCCCATCCCACCATCGGAGCCTGACCTGGCGGCTGCCACAGCCAAAGTATCGACCTGCTTGTACCCCATGACCAGTCTACGGATCGGAACCATGGCCATTGGCTTGATTTAGCGTCAATATCATGCTCTGAAAAATATGTTTAGAGCGGTTTAGGAGGAAGCTATGGCGAGGTCTGACACACCAGTATTTACTCCGGCCGAGGAGTATACCGAACACGCCGTCGATCAGCGACATGCTTGGGCGGTCGAGGAAAGTGGCTGCGATCTGACGGCCTTGCGGCATCCGGGTGAGGCCAATGCCTATCGCGGCAATATCGAGAATCATTTCGGCTATGTGCGTTTGCCCATCGGGGTCGCTGGACCCATGTTGTTGCGCGGCCAACATGCAAGGGGTGAATTTTTGGTTCCCATGGTCACTACGGAAGGCACCCTGGTCGCCTCCTACAATCGCGGTATGAAGGCGATTACCCAATCAGGTGGCGCCGAAACGGAAGTTTACCAGAACGAGATCCATTCCAACGCCACCTTCGAAACCGCCTCTCCAGCGGCGGTATCGGCATTGCGGGAATGGATGGAAGGTAATCAGGCCAGTATTGCCCAGGTGGTCGCGGAAGGCACCAAATTCGGGCAATTGCTGCGTTGTGAATATATCCCCCTGGGCAGCCGTCTTATCGTCAACTTCGTCTATGACCCGGCTGATGCCATGGGCATCAACATGATCACGCACGTCAGTCACACCATCTGCACCATGATCTCGGACCACCACGGTGGCCTGGTCTTCCATTTTCCATCCTCCGTGCAAGGGGACAAGAAGGCGACCAACTACAATTTTCAAAAAGGCCGGGGCCGCAGTGTCCGGGCACAATTACTGTTAGGGGAAGCTGTGATCCGCGACCTTCTCCACACTTCCGCCGATTTGATGCTGCGTTACTATCGGAACAATCTGGAGATTGGCTATCTTGCGGGCAGCGTCGGCTTCAACATGCATATCGCCAATGGTATCACTGCTTTGGGTTTGGCGACCGGTCAGGACATAGCCTACGTTGGGGAAAGCGCCAACGGACTAACCGCCATTGAGGAACAGGGCAACGACCTGCTGTTCACCGTGACCATACCGACCCTGTACGTAGGTACAGTCGGTGGCGGCACCCACCTGCCAACACACCTGCCCTGTTTGGAGATGCTGGGCTGCACCGGGCCAGGCACCGCCTTGAAACTGGCGGAGATATTCGCCGCCACCTGTCTGGCCGGCGAAATCTCGGTGCTGGCAGCCATCGCCTCCGACCAGTTCGTTCGCGCCCACAACCGCCTGGGCCGCAACCGCCCGGACTAGGTCTCGCCCGCTAATTCTGCCCAGAGGATGGCAGCGCCGCCCACGCAATCCACGCTTCGGGGCCCCCGGGTCACGGACCGCGGGCCATGGGTCAGGGTTTTTGGCTGGCGGGTGATTCCAATAACCCCAGACAGGCATCTGAGAAATTCGGAATTGTTCGTACATAAAAGAAGGTTGTCATTATCAAGCGATAGCGGCCATTTGACTTCCGCTTTGGGTAAAATAGCTGCCATTGTCATAACGCGTGGCAAACATCCCCTTTTAGCCAGTCGCCGACATTCGCTCATTCGTGGGGGAGACACCAAAATGCTTTTTGAAGGCGCGCGAGAAAGTCTCAGGAATCTCAAAACCGCAGATAGCTGCAACATCGCTGACGCGCAAGTTTGAGTTTCGCATCAGGTTGCGGGCCTCGTTTAGACGAAGTTGTCGGTAGTACAATGCAGGCGTTGCTTTCAGGTATCGGTTAAACAGTCGGCCCAGTGTCCAGATCGGCACATCGATGCGGGCTGCGATGTCTTCAATGCTGATGGGCTGATCCATCGTCGAGACCATAAGGTCGATGGCCTTGGCGAGCCGCCGGTCTAAACGCTTCAGCGACGTGTCGGCCAGCAATCGCTGCTGAGGTCCCCTATGTTCAGTCGGTCTGTACGTTAGAATTTCAGCTACCCTGTCCGCCATCTTTCGTCCACTGAGCAACTCAATCAAACCAAGTGTCATGTCGAACGTGGCAACACCGCCCGCACTTGAACACCGCTTGGCAGAGACATTGAATAACTGGTCAACGAAAATTTTATCACCGAACTTTTTGCGATAACTACCGAGTACTTCATAGTGGGCAGCTGCAGGCGTCGAATCTAGTAATCCCGCTTCGGCGAAGATCAGTGCACCGGTATCAACGCACCCCATGATCGTGTCGCCACGAGCTCGCCGATTCAGCCATCCCAGCAGTGGTTTTCCAAGCGAGCGTTCAGGATGATAGGATGACAATAGCAGCGCGATGTCGGCGCGCTGGTCATCAAGCGGAAGCGTCTCAATTCGCATACCGCTGGAACTCACCATTGGGCCGCCAGCGATCGATAGTATCCGCCAACGCCATACTTGATCCGCGCTTTCCCGGTTCGCAACCCTCAGTGGTTCAGTCACCAATGCCATCGAGAGGATCGGAAAACTCTCTGTCAGTACGATATCGACTTCGGGCATACACATGTCCTATTTTGCAAATAAACATCAAGAAATAGCTAATTTATATCAGGTTCTTTTCCGCGATCGCGAATATAATTTTCGTATCGGAGGAACTCTTATGTCCCGGTTGCCTTGGACCCCTGACTTTGACGATTGGCCAGTAGACCGTCGAGCGCGCAGCGTTTTATACACCGCTGATGCCCTTAGCATTACGTGGGCAGACGCTGTCGAGCGCCAGCACCATGTTTTGCGGCTTCGCGAAAAATGAACGAGGCGGAGGATAAGACGCCGCAAGAAGGCACGTGGGCTGCTGCACCGTTTGATGGACCTCCTATCCCGATGAGCGACCATAATCCCTACAATACGCCGTTTCGCATCCTTGCATCGGAGATTGACAGTGCCGATCCGCAAGTTGTGCTCCTGCACTGGTCGGATGGGCAAGAGGGTGCGGTTCACAGTTTAATGCTGCGAGACCAATGTCCCTGTCGAGGTTGTCGCCATGTGGAAAGCCTTGAGCGTACCCTCGATCAGATAGCCTTCCCAATCGACATGGCACCGCGAGACGTGACAATCCTACCTAATGGCGAACTTTGTGTCGTATGGAACATAGACGGCCATGTCAGCAATTTTAAGCCGGGCTGGTTGCGTGCCCGCTGCGGCCTAGAAAATGTAGTGCCCGATCGTCCTCAGAATTTCTGGGACCAAGAACTCGGTGAAAGATTACGAAGATTTCCATACGCAGACATCCTCGCAGACGATTGTGTAATGTTGGATTGGCTCGAGACCATACGCTCGGTTGGCCTAGTTTACGTAACTGGAGCTCCTAACACGCCCGGCAGTTTAGGCGACCTGATCAGCTGCATCGGTGTAATTCGAAAGACGAACTTCGGTGTCATCTTCGATGTCGAGCCTGTAGTAGGAACAAACTCCAACGCCTATACAGCAGACGAGCTACCGCTACACATCGACCTTCCAACACGCGAGTACCAGCCCGGCTATCAGTTCCTGCATTGCCTATCGAACGACGCTCGAGGCGGTGTTTCTGTTTATGGCGACGGCTTCTTCTTGGCGGAACGGTTACGTTCCGAAGACCCAGATGCGTTCGATATTCTCAGCACGACGCCTATTCAACATCGCTATCACGACAAAGGTTGCGACTATGTCTACAACATTCCGCTAATAGTGCTGCGCAGTACCGGAGAGGTGGCTGAGATCCGCTACAACCCTGCACTGATGAATGGCTTCGACGTGCCGGTGGCCGAGGCTCGCCCAGCTTACGCAGCCTACCGGAAGTTTGTTGCTCTGACACGCGAACCAGCTAACCAGGTGGAGGTATTAATGACGGTGGGTGACATTGCCTGCATGGATAACCGCCGTATTCTGCATGGCCGCCGCGCCTTCGAACCGAGCACAGGCCGGCGCCATCTACAGGGCGCGTATCTTGAGCACGAAGAGATGTCGAGCCGTGTCCTTACCTTACGCCGAAACATTCCGGTAGACTGAATTCGTCGCGAGGAGCCAAAATCGATATACAAACACTGGAACGCTGAGATTATTTGTGGAATGTCGGTTTAGTTGCGCCGACACCAGATTACGGATTTGAACCGTGGACGCGACGCATAGCGAAGCCAACTTCGGGAGTTTCAGACCATGAATTACGAAGTAATAGTCACTTGTGCAGTGACCGGCGCAGGCGATACCTACGGCATGCATCCAAACCTACCGGTGACGCCAAAGCAAATTGCAGAGGCGGCGCTGGAGGCAGGGGAAGCCGGGGCCGCGATCGCCCATATCCACGTGCGCGATCCAGAAACAGGGCAAGGCACTCGCGGCGTCGAACTCTATTCAGAAGTGGTCGAAAGGATCCGCGCAACTCGCACCGACCTTGTCATCAACCTGACCGCCGGCATGGGGGGCGACTTCATTGTCGACGACCAGGATCTTAACACCCCGGGCGAAGGCTCCGACCTGGTTGATGCCATGACCCGGTTAGCCCATGTCGAGGCCCTGAAGCCGGAAATCTGTACACTCGATTGTGGATCCATGAACTTCGGCGACACCAACGGCGTAGTAATCCAGACCCCAAACATTCTCCGCGCCATGGCCTTGCAGGTACAGAAATTGGGTGTAAAGCCCGAGATGGAAGTCTTCGATACCGGACATCTCTGGTTCGCTAAACGGATGGTCGAGGAAGGTCTGATTGACGCGCCGCCCCTTTTTCAGATCTGCCTTGGCATTCCCTGGGGTGCGCCAGCAGACACTGGCAGCATGAAGAACATGGTCGATCAGATGCCAACCGGCGCCGTCTGGGCCGGCTTCGGCATCAGCCGGATGCAGATGCCGATGGTGGCTCAGGCTGTGCTACTTGGCGGCCATGCCCGGGTGGGTCTTGAGGATAATCTCTACCTTGAGCGTGGTGTTTTCGCCTCCAATGGCGAGCTCGTTGAGAAAGCGATCCGGATAATCACTGAGATGGGCGCCAGGCCCTGCACGCCAGGCGAGGCGCGCCAAAAGCTCGGTCTCGGCTGACGCCCACGGCCTCTCGGAACATGACAGATGACGCATATTCCCGTCTAGCGCCGAGCGCGGTACGCCGGGTCGCCTGTATCGGCTGCGGCGTGATCGGCGCCGGCTGGACGGCACACTTCCTGGCTCGAGGTTACGAGGTCATTGCCTGGGACCCAGCACCGGGCGCCGAAGAGAAGCTTGGCGAGCTAATACTGGCGGCCCGGCCAGCGCTCAATGATCTAGGTCTGAACTTTGATGCGGCACCCTTGCGTCTAACGTTTGCTCCTTCACTTTCCGCCGCCTGCTCGGAATCGGCCTTCGTACAAGAGAGCGCACCGGAGCGACTTGAACTTAAGACCAAGCTCCTAGCGGAAATCGACAGGGCGACCCCTGAGAATGTTGTTATCGCTTCCTCGACCTCGGGCTTCCTTATGTCAGAGCTCCAATCTGACGCAACGCATCCCGAGCGGATGGTGGTAGGGCACCCCTTCAATCCACCTTATCTGATCCCACTAGTGGAAGTGGTCGGTGGCAAAGCTACCGACACGGCGGCGGTCGATTGGGCAGCCGCCTTTTACGAGACCACTGGTAAGACTGTGATCCGGATGCGGCGCGAGGTCCCGGGCTTTATTGCTGACCGTCTGCAGCAGGCACTCTGGCACGAAGCCCTGCACATGATCCAGGCGGGCGAGGCGACAGTGGCCGAGATCGACCGCTCAATTGCCACTGGGCCGGGCCTGCGCTGGGCCATCATGGGACACTGCCTGACCTTCCACCTTGCCGGCGGCGAGGGCGGGATGGCGCAGTTCCTGGATCACTTTGATCCCGAGGTTGCCGCACCCTGGACCCGACTGGCTTCACCGGAACTAACGCCTGCTCTCCGAGAGGCCATCATCACCGGCTGTGAAGATATAACTAGCGGGCACTCGATCGCTGAACTAATTCGGCACCGCGATCGCTGTCTGGTTGCCGTGATGCGCGCTCTAGAGACAGCGCGCGGCACCGACGGTGCGATCCCTTGAGATTAAAGATGTGTTTGGGTCACAAAATAACCTCTGGTTTGACGGGCGAGACCTTGATTGGGACAGAGTGTTTGAAAAATAAAGGTATAGCGTAAGACAGTGGTAAGGCGGATACCGCCCCCTGTCGGCACCCTCAGAGGTGTATGGGACTGGCAAAAACAGCCTAAATATCGTATAATTACAGTCACTTATATGAATATACGATCGACATCGACTGCCCGTAGCCAACGCTTTCGTGCGCGCCGCTTGCGGGGCGTTGTCATGGTCGCGCCCGTCGAAGTGGGCATGGGAGGGATCGAGTTGCTGGTTGCCAACGGCCTGCTCAAGCCGCATGAGACGCGTGACCGGAAAGCCGTCGGTAAGGCATGCCTCGGCGCCCTCGAGCAGTGGGCTACGGGCCGTGGCGCACGGACCTTGGAGCGGTAACCGGGAGCCGTTAAACCGGGTTTGAGGCTATCACGACGGACCGGCGAGTAGGGCTCGGGGACAGTAGCATAAGGGTGCCGGGGCAAGGAGTAGAGCCCGCGGACCAAGGGCCACAGTTAAACCTAGCTAGCCCACCCAAGCGGTGACCATGAGCAATGTTTAAACGCCTAACCCCAAGCAAGGGGAAATGATGCAGTTAACACCAGTGAATCTTGAAATGTTTATTGAAGCGGGCCGTGGGACGCGGCTCGGGGCGAAATGGCCGGGCCAGCGTTGTGGTGCAAAGACCCGTCGCGGCACGCTTTGCAGGAACCCCGTCGTCACTAACCGCGCCCGGTGCCGAATGCACGGCGCCGGGAGTACCGGACCGCGGACCGTAGAAGGCAAGGCACTGGCAGCTGCAGGGCACTGGCGGCACGGGCGGAGAAGCCGCGCCCACGTGGAGAAGATCAAGGCGATCAATGCCAAACTGCGACGGGTCATCCTACAGGGCAGGCGAGCGGGGATTATTCCCTAGCCGCGGGCAGCCGTGTCTCACGGCCCAGGGACCTTGGATCAAGGAGCGTGATCCGCGGTGCACGGCCCGGGGATCGGGTCACAGAAATCAAGCCTGCGCCTTCCAACACTCGGAGGGCTCGTCCTTTAGCATGACGATCCATGCCCCACGGGTCGAGGGCGAAGGCGTTTGGTAATGTAACGGGTACCCCGCGCCCTTCCAGCTTGCAGCGGTCCCAGATGGCCATATAGGTCGCTAACGAGCAACCTGGGAGGATGGATACCAGGCGGACGATGGAATGCGGAACGTTCCCGAAAAAGAACCGCTCATTCTTGAGGCGGGGCAGAGGGCTATCGGAATGAAGGAGGCGGCTCACCTTATATACCCATAATTATATTATAAAAGATTAGAGAGGGGGCGGGTGCGCACGGGCGAGCATGTAGGTGAGCGCCAGCGCTCATGGTTGCCCCCTGATCACTCCACTTACAAGGTCCCACATTGGGTCCTGTCGTTTCCCGAAGGCATCGGGGTAGCGCGTATACTCGGCGTCTGAGCCAAGTTCAAACCCGTCAAGAACTAACCGACTAGCTTTTGCCATGTGTGCTTGCATAACAGCGGTCTGTTCCTCTAGTTCGCCCAAAGTCGCCTCGATGAGGATGGCGTCATGGATAGTGGCGCAAATTCTGATACCGTCTCTCTGGCCAAAGATCACGGCCAGCCGAAGCATCTCTGCGCCATTGGCTTGCATCTGGAAATTAGCAACGGTCCGCGGTTTGGTTTGGGTAGAAACATTCAAATACCACCCAAAGCAGGCTAACATTGTCTTGTTGAGGAAGGCGTGATCACTGACCCGCTCGATCCAATCCCAATAACAGCAGAAGAGCCGTCTATGCTGATCGAGAAGGCTCTGCGCTTCATATATTGGCTTGCCAAGTTTCCGGCTTAAACCCTTGGCGGTCATCTGGTACTGGACCGCGAGGACGCAGGTTTTGTATAGCTCCCGGACATCGGGGTGAGACGTTTTAGTAGCATCCCTGGGGGCGGCTCCGGCTTGTATTGCGAAACTAAGGTACGGATCCCCCGATTTGTATGCGGCCTTCATTTCGGGGTCCCTTGACAACGCCGCGGCTACGCCAAATTCCTGTTGGGTCCAGTCAATATAGGAAAGCCCACAACCGGCCTCGGGCCGAACAAGGCCCCGCATCCAGCGGGGCAGCCCAAATGCTGCCTTGGTGGTACTCGGGGTGTTGCGACCTGTAACTGTGC
>CAZDQC010000123.1:0-10591 GCA_964507245.1 uncultured Rhodospirillaceae bacterium | reverse complement strand
TAGATCGTTTTCAATAATATTTACTCGCGTAACGCTCATAGGAATTGCCCCCTGGCACATTTAAGAAAACAGATACGGGACAATGTTGTCACGGCCCCGACCGGTTTGTCTACGACCGGCCGGCACTGGTGAGGTATATTGGCATATCCAGTTCGACGCGCAGGCGTTCTAGGGCCTCACCAAAACCAGACGCTAGGCGCACATGATCCGTCGTCGGGCAGGCCAGTTCCGGGCGTGAGAAATGGTCGAGCATAAAGGATTACCAATGGAAATCTCTGCACCGCTGGTCGGGTCATGCCAATGCGGCCGGCATCCCGGTCCACCAGGATCGAGCGGATTTGGTGCTGGTTCTTGCCCATGCGGCCGATGACACCGTTCATGATAATGCCAAGACGTTTCTCGCTTATACTCAGTGCATTCCCAGTAATTTATAGATGCGGCGGGTGTACCCGCCGAAAGCTTCTTGGGTCTTTATATCAAGGCCGCGCGGATAGGGCAGATCGACCAGGAAATTATCCGCCATGCGCGCTGGCCCGGCGGTCAGCACCACGACGCGACTGCCCAGAAACACGGCCTCCTGAATGCCGTGGGTAACAAAGACAATCGTCTTGCCACTTTCACTCCAGATTCGCAGCAATTCCAGATTCATTTTTTCCCGTGTCAGGGCGTCGAGGGCCCCGAACGGCTCGTCCATCAGGATCAGTTTCGGATCATGCACCAGGGCGCGCGCGATGGCGGCGCGTTGCTGCATGCCGCCCGAAAGTTCGTAGGGGTAGCTCTGAGCGAAGCCGGACAGGCCTACCATGTCCAATAGATGCCGGGCCCGTTCTTTCGCTTCGCCCATGTTCAGGCCCAATATTTCGGCTGGCAACAGCACGTTTTCGATCACCCGGCGCCATTTCAACAATAGCGGTTGTTGGAAGACCATGCCAATATCCCGCGCGGGATCAAAGCTGTCGGACTGACTGCCGATGCGCACCGTGCCGTCTTCGTGGGAATGCAGGCCGGCCAGAATTTTCAGGACCGTGGTTTTGCCGCAGCCGGACGGCCCGACCATGCAGACCAATTCCCCTGCCTCCACATCGAATGTGACGTCGGAGACAGCAAGAAATTCCTCCTGCTGGCCGCGATAAACCTTGCGCACGCTGTCCAGCTGAATGAAAGAAGAAACACTGTTCATCTATTCCATCCGGGCATCGGATACCACCAACAACCGCTCCAGCAGCAAGACGATGCTGTATAGGCAAACTCCAACAGCTGTGATCATCAACACGGCCATGAACATGCCGGCCGTATCCAGGGTCACCTGCACCTGCATCATCAAATAGCCGAGGCCTTCTTCCGAGGCAATGAATTCACCAACAATTGCACCGGCCACAGCCAGCACGACGGCGACCTTCATGCCGGAGAAAATATACGGCAGGGCGCCGGGCAATTGGATCTTGGTAAAAATCTGCCAGCGCGATGCCCTAAGAGTGCGCACCAGATCGATCAGTTCCGGTTCCACTTCGCCCAGGCCGCGGGCGGTGGTAATCAGGATCGGCAGGAAACAAATAGAAAATGCGATCAGAATGTTCGGGCCCAGGCCGTAGGAGAACCAGACGATGAAGATCGGCCCCAAGGCCACCTTGGGGATCATGTTCAACGAGACGATCAGGGGCATCAGGGCATCGTTCAACCATCGCGACCAGGAAAACACCACCGCCAGCCCGACTCCCACCACCACCGCCAGCCAAAATCCGCCGAAGACCGACGCGGAGGTGATCAGAGTGTTATGGACCCACTGGTATTCCTTGAATTCCAGCAGCGTAGCGAAGGTCTCCAAGGGAGCGGGCATGATATAGGGCTCGACTTTGCCCAAGGTTATCCAGGCCTGCCAGGCCAAGACAGCGAGAAGATGCATCACAATAATCAGCACCCATTTCCGCATCTTCTCCCGGCCGTCATCCATATTTAGGCCAGCCAGCTTTCTAGATTGGCGGCTACGAAACCGTCATCGCAAAGGTGTGGATCGTCAGCGAAAACCCGGTCGAGTTCCTCGGCCTGACCGGGTCTCATGGCTTTGTCGAGGTTCAAACACCAGGTGCCTTGCAACAACCCCTGTCGGTGCAGGTGCCGCGCGCTATGCAAATTATCACTGTTCAAAAGGGTGATGAAGTAGGGCGTCTGGTTAAAATAATCTAAGGTGAGGGCGACCAGCTTGCGCATCCCTTCCACCGGTGAAAGATCATCAAGTTTCAGGGCCTTTTCCGCCTCGCGGAAGTCGCTATAGGCCAGCTCCAGGGCGGGGGCGAGTATCTGTTGCCGAGCCGCTTCCGGATTACGCTTGGCCGAATTACCCTTAGACGGCGCGGCCTTTCCCATGGACGCGTTGACAGAAGCCATTTGGTCAACTTATGTTTCTGGAAACCAACTGGTTACCAGAGCTAACGAATTTCTCGGGGAGGATCAAGCATGAAAATCCATAAAATCATCCTGTCCGCGCTGTACGGCGTCATGCTGTCGGCCGGCACGGCCCAGGCGGCGGAGAAAGTCAGTTTCATCTTGAACTGGGTCGCCGGCGGCGATCACGCGCCGGTCTACTGGGCCAAGGCCCAGGGTTGGTACAGGGATGCCGGTATCGATCTGAACATCGAACAGGGCAAAGGTTCGACCCTGTCATCCCAGCGTGTCGGCATTGGCAAGAACCAACTCGGCATCGCCGATCTGGGCACTGCCCTGGTCAATAAGGGGAAGGGCGCCGATCTGGTTGCCGTCTTCAACATCTACGCCAATTCACCTTATGGATTCTATTGGAAGAAAAGCTCTGGCATCAAATCCATCAAGGATTTCGCCGGCAAAAAAATAGGCAACCCACCGTGGGACGCGGCCCGGCAAATGTGGCCCGCCTTCGCCAAGGCCTCCGGCATGGCGCCGGACTCGGTAACTTGGGTCAATATCAAACCCAACGCCAAGATCGCAGCGCTGAAATCGGACGCCATCGCGGTGACCACATCGTTCTACAACATCCATTTCATCTTCCAAAAAGTGTTCGGCGATGACATGGGTTTCGTGGCCGGCAAAGATATCGGCGTCAATCCCTACGGAAATTCGGTCATCGCCAACGGCAAATACCTCAAGGCCAACCCAGGCGTGGTGAAGAATTTCGTCAAGGTGACTCAAAAGGCCTATGCCGCCTGCGCCAAGAACGCCGACCCGTGCATCGATGCCCTGCTTGCCGCCAACAGCGGTCTGAAGCGCGGCAGCTCGCTGGCTAACTGGGCTCTGGTCAAGGAACTGATGGACGCCGATAGCTCCCGCAACGGCGCCATCGGCTATTTCGACCCCGCCCGTATGGATGCGGATTATGAATTGATCGAGACCTATTTCAAACTCAAGGCGCCGTTTGATATAAAGCAAACCTACACTAACGATTTCCTGGACATGTCGGTGAAATTCAGCGGCTGATCCACAACAAATTTGGACCATCAAATCACTTGAGAAAACTCAACCAATTCTCTGGTGCGCACTACCTTGTCCACCTGTCGGCGGACATCATTACAACCTGACGCACGGCCGGGTTGCTAACGGAGTCCATTACCCCGCGTGTACTCGGCCCTTGCGGTGTACCAGCGTCCGAGTTCAGCATTGGCCTCGGGGCTAAGACGCCGGGTCTAGTGTGCCCATTGGCTCAATGGCAGATACACCAAGGAGGCTATCGCCAATAGACCGACTGCCAATGCTCGGGTGCGGGGGTTAATTCGTGAGGCGAAAGCTTTGGGTTTAGTCAATTAACTGACATGAAGACCCTAATACAGCGCAAGGGCGCTCTAAGGTCTCGCCGAAACCAGAGGCAAGACGCACTTGGTCTGTCGTTGGACAGGCCAGTTCCGAGAGTGAGAAATGATCGAGCATGGAGAATTACCTGTGAAAAGGGAGATCAAGCAGAATTTATGGTTGGGGAAACAGATTGAACCTTGGAAGACGACGCGTGAGAAACGTCGCTCCCGCCGTCGGCGCTATACCGTCGCCGCAGTGGTTGCTGTCCTCCTTGCCATTGGGCTCTATGAATATTTGCCCCCGCTGTTTGCCACCCCTAACCCATGAACAACGGCTCACTAACCATCACCGACCATCCCACTGACCCGTTTGAAATCGATTGTCAAAAGTGTGGCCGCCAAGAGCGTTATCGGAAGGCGACGCTGATTGAAAAATACGGCAGCGACACCGTACTGCCGGATCTGTTGGCGCTGCTTGCCAGTGACTGTGAATTTAGGAATAAGGTATGCAACCAAGGCTGCGGGGCTATCTATCTGGCCCTTAGTCACGTCCAGAAGCGTAACCCGCCTTTGAAGATCGGTTAGTCCGTAAACGATCAACGTTCTTTTTTTAAGTCTCGATAGTTGCGCGGTAGTTTTGGCTAGGATTTTACCTGTCGACCAAAGAGTCAAGCGATGGTCAAGCCGAGTTCTGTGACGGCGTTTCTCCCTCGGGTGCGATTCCGGAAATCAGATGGCGCCTTCGTCGCGCAGAGCGACGACGTCGGACGGTGTCATGTCGAGCCATTGGCCTAGCACCTCTTCGGAATGCTGGCCCAGGAGCGGGGCGGCGGTCATCGGCACATCGGACTCCGACAGCTTGGCCGGCCAGGCCGGCATCTTGAAGTCGCCCTTCTGCGGATGCTGGACGGTACGGAAGATGCCGCGGGCCTCCATGTTAGGGTCGGAATGCAGCTCCGTAGTATCAAGCACCGCGCCGGCGGGCACGCCGGCCTGACCCAGCGCTTCCCAGGCCTCGCGCTTGCCTCGCGCCATCGACCAGTCGGTCAGGATCTCGTCCAGCGCCGGCTCGTTCTCGAACCGCTTCATAGGTGAGTTGAAGCGTTCGTCCGCCTTCAGTTCCGGGCGGCCAATCACGTCGCAGATACGGTGCCAATGCTGCTCGTTGGTGCGGCTGGCCAAGATGTAGACGTAATCATTTGGACCGCCGCCCTTGCAGGGGAAAATGCCCGACGGCGCGGTGCCGCCGAAGATGGTCTTGTTGCCGGTGCGCGGACCCGGCTTGCCGGTGTCCGCCATGGTTGAATAGGCAATACGGGAGTACTGGATCATCGCGTCCTGCATGGCGAGCTGGATTCGCTGGCCCTTGCCTGTGCGCATGCGCTGGACGTAGGCCGAAAGGATCGAGATGCACATCAGCATGCCGGTGCCCGTATCGCCGATGGTCGGGCCGGGTTTGATCGGCACGCCGTCGCGCTCGCCGGTGATCGACAACAGGCCGCCCACCGACTGCCCGATCATGTCGAAGGAGAGGTAGTTGGCGTGCGGCCCGTCCTGGGCGTAGCCCTTAACTTGGGCGTAGATGATCTTCGGATTGAGTTCGCGGACCACGTCGTAGCCGAGCCCCAGCCGCTCGATGGCGCCAGGAGCGAAGTTCTCAATGAATACGTCCGCCTGTTTGACCATGTCTTTGGCCATCGCCAGGCCCTTCTCGGATTTCAGGTTGCAGGTGACGCTCTTCTTGTTGGCGTTGAACTCGAGGAAGTAATAGCTGTCCTCGTCGCTGCCGGGCTTGCGGAAGCGCCCCTGGTCGCCCGAGGTCGGGTTTTCTAGCTTCACCACCTCGGCGCCGAGGAAGGCCAAGGCCTCGGTGCACGAGGGCCCCGCCTCGAATTGCGTCAGATCCAACACGCGCAGACCATTTAGTGCGCCTTCCATACCGTTGCCAGATGTCATCGTCATGCTCTCCCTTGGGCCTCAAAATTTTCGGCCTATTCAAGTCTAACCCGTAAACTCAAGCTGCCGTTCCGCCTGTGCGTGAACCCGAGATTTGTCCAGGCATAGGCGTAGATCGAAGTGTGTTCCAACACCCTCTCCCTAAGCACTCACGCTTCTAAATGATAAATGTCATTTAACAGCATGGAGGTGCTGAGAACAGAGCGCCTCATGGGGTGATTAAACCACCGTGAGGGGGATCGAGCAAACGTTAGCTCGGAGCTACTCCCAACACAGGGGTATGCTTCTTGACAAAAGGCAGGAGCAAATCCAACAGCGGCTGGAGGGACGGGGCGATCTCGAGCGTTGAGTTCCGCAGAAGGGTGGTGGCCGCTCTCGAATTCGGGATGGGGTGGAGCTCGTCTGTCTCGTCCCCATGGTGGAGAATTAGAGTGGCTGGCACTTTGAGTCCCACTAGCTGCTCGTCGGTCATCCCTAGAGCTGTCATGTGCCTAAAGGACTGCAGGTGCTCACCGGACCGCTTCATCGCGGCCAGGAAGTCCGCCACATTCTGTTGCATAAACCCTTCCTGCCGTTCCGGGATGTTCCGGGCCATGTACGCACTCCAGAGCGGGGTCTTGGCCACTTCCTCTATCGAGGTTAGGTTGTCGTCGCTCAGGTACTTGAGGTAATACTCCTCTGACAGGCGCACAGCCGCTATCGGCCCCCCTGTCAACGGGGCGATTACAAGGGCGGCGACGTCCTCCGGGTACCGGGCCGCGAGGATCATGTTGGAGCGCGCGCCAGAGGACATACCATAGAGCGTGGCCGGGCCTACTCCTAGGCGCTGGATCAGGACGTGCAGATCTTCCGCCTCCTCGATCGGGAGAGGCTCGGTCCCAAACGAGACCTCTGACCGGCCCATGTTGCGGCGGTCCCAGATGATCACTTTGAGCTCGCTCGAGGCAGCGGCGACGTTCCGGGCAAAGCCCCTGAACCCGTCGCACTCACCCATCCCGCCGGGAGTAACGATCAGAGGGACCTTGCCAGTCGGGTTGAAGATCTCGGCGTGCAATGTCACTTCGCGGTCCGGCTTGAGATCTACCTCATGCGTCTCCAACTGGACGTTTTCTGCTCCCGGCGAGGGGAGCGCGTTGAAGTACAGTTCGAAGTAGGAGTTATCCGCGGCGCCGCGGAATAAAGTCACTTGGTCGCGGTCAGTTAGATGACTCATGTGCGGTCCGGATCCGTGCAACAAAGTTTTGTCTGCAACGACGCTTCGCGCCGACTCTGGCGCGTGCGCCACACGGTCTCAGTTTTCTTGAGCCTTGTGCACGCCCAAAATTGTCTACCCATATATTCGCCCCAAAGCTTTTGATTTTGCACGAATGGAGTGTTTGTTTCATAAATTTGAATTGTTCGGAATAGATTGCCAGACACAGATAAGAATTGTCTATGGCTCTTGTTGGCACTCTTCGATGGTAATGGCCCTGCAAAGCGAACCTCTGTCTGGTCCATTGAGTTGGAGATTGCAGGCTGTCGCCGCCTTTAACGGCACCCGTGCTTAGACGGTCAATCCAGCGGGCAGGGGGCGATGGCCTCAGAGTTTTGGGGTGCGACCACGGCGATTGAGAACCCGGCTAACATTGACTTCGTATTCACGAAGTGAACTTCTGTGTTGGAAATCATAGCGCCGGGCTTGCCGGCGGCAGGCCAACAGCAACGCGGCCGAACTCAGGTGCATTGATGTCCCAGACGAGCTGGATTTGGTGGACGGCGGCGTGAAGGTCGCGGAAGTGGCGCTGCAGCGGATTGTCTAGGCGGTCGGCAGTGGTACCGGAGACGGTATGGATCAAGTCCACCGCCTGCACCGCACACCGTGCGGCGTGGCTGCTATCGCGGCGCCAGCGCGCGCGGGTTTCCAGGTCCGGGCGGTCGCCCGCCGCGACCAGGGCTTGTGCCTGTAACCATACCTCCCGGCACAACAGATACGCAGTGTCGATCAGAACGCCAGCCTCGGCGACTTTGAGTTGTACGGTGGTGTATTCGGCAACGCGGGAGCCGGTGTAGCGCGCCGTCTGGGTTTTTAGACCATCGACAAAGTGCTCGTAGGCACCGCGCGCCATGCCTATCATCGGCATGGCGACGACCAATGGGAATACCGCGAACAACGGTAGCCGGTAAGCGTCGCCCTCAAGATCCTCGGTGCCGGGCGAGAAGCCAGTCCGCGCCAAGCGCAAGTCGTAAATCATCGATTCCGGTACCAACAGGTTCTCGCAGCTCACGTCTTTGGAGCCAGTGCCGCTGAGCCCTGCGACATACCAGGTGTCGTGGTGTACGGTTATTTCGTCGATGGGGACCAGTGCTAGTAGCGCGGCCGGTGGTGAGGCACCCTCCTTAAACATGGCACCCATCATCATCCAATCACTGGCATCGACGCCGCTGGCGAAAGGCCAGCGGCCGGACAACAGGTAGCCGCCGTCAGTGCGCTCCAACCGGCCGGAGGGGAAGGCTAGTGCCGAGCCGATCAAAACGTCTGGAGTGTCGTCCCAGACAGTTGCCACCGCTTCGGCTGGCCAATATGGCAGCATCCAGTTATGTGATATCAGGTTGGCGTAGACCCACGAGGTCGAGCCGCAGCCGCGGCCCAATTCGGCGATTACCTGGAACATGGTGCCGACGTCAGTGACATAGCCGCCATAGCGGCGCGGCCGCAGGATGCGCCACAGACCTTTGGCGTGCAGGTCATCGATGGTGGCCTGCGGCACCTTGCGCTCGCGCTCAGCCGACGCGGCACGCTCCCGCAAAGTCGGCACGATCGCCTTCGCCCGGCGGATTAACTCTTCCGGTGTCGGTTGGTTCTGGTCCTCAACCATCTTTCGGTCCCGCGTTTGACTCGATCTAATCGCCTAGCCATGGCCGCATATTACCACGCGATGGGGGCGGCGTCGTGGCCTTTGATGTGGGTCTAGTTGGTAAAAGTTGTTCTATGAAACGGCATACGTTTCCCACAATCGGGCGCAACAAATATAGTCGTAAACTGGTTAGTTTTCCGTCATAGGCGTAGGCATCTCACATCGGAAACAGGGGTTAGACTCCCCTTGGGGACGCCAGCTATAATTCCCAGAAAACTAAAGAATTTCGGCACATTTGGTGACTGATTGGAGCCTGAAATATGCCGGTATTACCACTTTTTGTTCTCTAATTATTCTCGGAAGCGGCTGATTTAAACAAAACCGGGAAATATAAAAGAGGTACAAGAACAACCTGAAAATACATAGAATACCGCTATGCTATTCTTTAAAAACCGCATTAATAAGTTGATTGAGCAGCAGGGCCTTAAGGCTGGGATTGAGCCAGCTAGGAACCTACCAGGCGAGGCTGACCGTCTGGAGGAAATAAAGCGTTTGAAGCTGGAAGACAAAGAGGTGAGCAATGACCGTCACTTAAATAACGTGACGGAGCTGGCCTGTTATCTAACCGATCGACCGCAGTGCACAATCAACCTGTTGACGGAAAGCAGCCAGCTCTCAAAAAATAATCACGGGTTTAGTGTACCGGAAAGAATTATAGGAAAGAAAATACCTCGCGATATAAGTATCTGCCAATATGTCCTCGAGGTACCAAAAAAACAACTTGTTATCGAGAACGTAAAAGAGCACGAAAAAACTAAAAATTTTCATAAAATGCCGATGGCACCTAATATTCAGTTTTACGCTGGAACACCTATTATCACGACAAAGGGTTTTACTGTTGGCACTTTGTGCGTACTGGATACTAAGGCTGGCACCATTGGACACAATCAATTAGAGGGCCTTCGTCTATTATCTGATCAAGTTAGTAATATTCTAGAGTTTAGTGCCCTTGTGCCCGAAACTGAGTCTGATAAGGCTTCGGCGCAACAATCTTCCAGCATGCAGGCGTCCTACTATTCCTCTGCGTCTATTTTATTCACGGATTTTGTTGGTTTTACAAAAATTACTGAAAATATACAGCCAGGCGAGCTTATAGAGACTCTGGATGAATTTTTTACAGCCTTCGACCTTATTGTATCCAATCACGGACTTCGGAAAGTGAAGACGATAGGTGACTCATACATGGCGGTTTGTGGGGTTCCTGAAGGCCGAAAAGGTCACGCCCAGGATACATGCCATGCTGCGCTCGACATCATTCAGATTGTTTCGGCACTCAATGTAAAGCGCCAGATATTAGGGCAAGTTCCATGGGAAATTAGGATAGGAATTCATACTGGGCCAATTATTGCTGGATTTTCCTCCAGCGGGTTCGATATTTGGGGCGACGCGGTAAATATCGCTGCGCGATTAGAAAGTGCCTCGGAAACTGGCAAGATACACATTTCTGAGGCTACAAGGCGTTTTCTAAGTGATAGTGCACATATTGATGATCGGGGTTATATTGAGCTAAAAAACAAAGGACAAATGCAAACCTTTTACCTGAATATATTTACTTAACGTCCTCTAGAGAATATTAAATTCGAGCTTTGTCGAACAGGACAATTCTGCCGATAGCCACCATATTACCGCGCGATTGAGGCGGCGTCGAGACGGCAGTTGTGGGGTTAGGTTTCTACAAAAGTTGCCTTATGCAACGCCATCTAATACCACCCAATTGTACGCAAAAATAGCTGTAAACTGGTCAGTTTTCTACCTTTTATGCAGGCCTCTCGCGCCAGAAACAGGGGGTCGACCACCCTTGGGAACGGAAAATCTGTAAAATAAAATTTCAGTTTTTGGTTTTGCCGGTTTTTGAGGTTTCTTAATCGCCGTGGTCGTCTAAACAGGGACTTGTTTCTAGTGCCGCTGCCAGGTATTTCAGGAGCTGTGAAAGACGTTTGTGCCAATATCAATGCGCCACCGGACGGTTGCGGATGCGCGAAA
>CAZDQC010000122.1:0-10655 GCA_964507245.1 uncultured Rhodospirillaceae bacterium | reverse complement strand
TGGCCTTACCGGATGGCTCAGCCATGACCGCCGTTTATCCCATGGATCTAGGCCCGGATGCGCATAAAGGGATAGGTAAAATGCCCCCCGTTCTAGCGGCAGAACCGTATCCCTGTTGGGTTTCGGCTCTGGATGAAGACGGTAACGAGATCGGGGGCATTGCTATGCCCGATATTACAGTTCCAGTGGCGACACATACCGGTTTCAATCCTCGACATGTGAATACAGGTGGCGCAGGTCAGTTATTGGAGTATATCGGGTCGACAGCGCCCTTTGCCGTGGACAAACAAGTCCGCGAGGCCGCGGGCGACCCTCGTCCGTCCTTGGCGGAACGCTATGACGACCGAAACGACTATCTCCGTAGAGTTCATGCCGCCGCGCAGGCATTGGCAGCGGAACGATACATCTTGGTTGATGATATAGACCTATGTGTTGAGATCGCCGCTACCCGTTATGACATTTGCTTAGCGCACAAATGAACTGCAAGCACACAATGGCAATAAATGAAGCATGTTGCATTACGAAATTCCCAATGAACGGGAAGACAAAATGACAACTGTCAACATCAACAAACTGTCAGCAATTGATCTGGCTGCTGAAATCAGAGCGGGAGCGATTTCCCCCACTGAAGCGCTGGATGCCACCTTGGCCCATATTGGCAAAACTAATCCAGCCTTGAATGCCTTCATTACCGTCAGTGAAGACCGGGCAAGGCAAGAAGCGGCCGCAGCTGAGGCCTTGTTGGCAAAAGGTGATGCTGTGCCGCCCCTGCTGGGTGTGCCCTACACGGTGAAGGATTTGGTCGATACGGAAGGCGTACGTACCACTTATGCTTCGGCTGTTATGGAGCACAATGTGCCGACCAAAGATGCCATCGTCGTGGCACGTATGAAGGCAGCAGGCGCGGTACTCGTCGGCAAAGTATCCACCCCGGAATTTGGCCACAAGCCCATGAATGAATCGCCTCTGTTTGGGCGCACACTCAACCCTTGGGATCTGAGCCGGACCTCGGGCGGATCTTCGGGCGGGTCGGCGGCAGCACTGGCCTCGGGGATGGCACCTCTGTCCATCGGCACGGATGCAGGTGGATCCATTCGTATCCCTGCGGCTTGTTGCGGCGTGGTTGGAATGAAGGGCACCATGGGGCTGGTGCCGCATGACACGGCGCCCGATGGCTTTGGGAACTTCTCCAACAACGGGCCCATGGCGAGAACGGTGGCGGATACGGCCTTAATGTTGTCGGTGATGGCCGGCCCGCATCCCAACGATCCACATTCCCATGGTCTACCCAGGGATGACTTTTGTGCCGCCGCCGAGGGTGCAGGAGATTTGTCGGGCGTCAAGATTGGCTGGTTATCTTACATGGGGAATGAACTTGTCGATGCAGAGATCATGAGTGCTTGCATAAAGCGCCGGAATGCCCTGGTGGACCGTGGCGCCGAAATTGTTGAGATGAACGAACCCTTTGAAAACACCGAACCCTACTGGCTAGTTATTACTCAGTCCCTGTGGGTGGCGCGGTTCGAAGATAAATTAGCGGAATTTGCCAATCGCATGACGCCGACACTGCTGCGCGGTATCGAGGAGGGTAAGACTTATTCAGCGGTAGAACTTCAGCGCGCAATTACCTTCCGCACCAGTTTGTATCGGCGTATTCAATCCTGGTTTGACCGAGTCGATTTCTTGATGATGCCTACCCTTAGCCGCACAGCCATTGCTGCTGACCACGATTTCTACGAGCCCATCACTATCGGCAATCAGACCGCCGGGAACATCCGGCAAACCTGGTATCCCTATACCCACCCCTTTAATATGACCGGCCATCCCGCGATTACGGTACCCTGTGGCATAATGTCCGACGGCCTGCCGGCAGGTATGCAAATAGTTGGCCCCATGATGGCGGATGCCGAAATCTTACGGCTAGCTGCCATGGTGGAGCGGGCATATTCTTGGGCGCAAAGGTGGCCCCCGGCGATTTCTAGCCCAACTAGAGAAGCTCGATCCTGACATTTCCGCGCAGGGATACCCTAATACGCTCTTCTATATTACTGGTTACCCCAGCCCAAGATTTCACGTATGCCGACTATGTCGTCCATGTGTTTCTCATTGTCACCGGCAAAGCGTAAAACCAAGTGGGAGGCACCGGCATCCGCGTAGCCTTGCAACCATTGTGCTGCACCCTCTGCCGGACCGGCGTAACAGGCCATAGTCTTGGCTAGCATGGCGGCGTGTATGCCGTAATATTCTTCCAGGTAACCATCAATCTGTTTTTGGGCCTCGGCGGCGTCATCGCCAATTGCCATGGTTAGGTATAGCGCGCCAGTCAGGTTATCGGGGTCTCGGCCCGCCTCCGAGGCTGCCTGCCTAACAACCTGCCAACCCCGACCCCAACCATCAGCGTCAGGGCCTGTAGGAAACCAGCCGTCGAAGTTTTTGCCGGCTCGCGTCAGACTGGCAGGTGCGGAACCACCACCCCAAATTGGCGGGCCGCCGGGCCTATGCGGTGTTGGCGCCAGCACACCCTGCTCTACAGGCCAACGACCATCCCAGTCCACCGGTTCGCCGTGCCAAAAAGCCTGGCACAGACGCAATCCCTCCATCATCCGGCCAACCCGTTTTTCGAACGGTACGCCCGCGGCGGCAAATTCGGCGCGAATGTTCGGTACATCAGCTGCTATGCCTACACCTAAAATGATCCGTCCCTGGCTAATCTGGTCCAAGGTCGCAAATTGATGCGCGAGGACCACAGGATTTCGCAAGGCTGGCAATAACACAGCAGTTCCCATCTCGACTGTGGTGGTACGGGCGGCAATAGCGGCGAGCATGGTGATGGGGTCATGCCGTGGTCGGGCCAAAATGGAGTCTCCAATCCACACCGATTCAAAACCCAGACCTTCCGCCCTGCTCGCTAAATCCAGGATTGTCGAGGCGTCATGTTCGCCGCGCATGACACGTTCTCTGGTCGGCAGCAAATATCCTATGCGCATTGTCATTTCGGTATCTCCTCTACAACAGCATCAACAAATTCATTGGCCGCACCAAGGTAATTGGCCGGGTCGCGTAGGGCATCCCAATCTACCGGGTGGGTGATACGGGACGACATGACGTCAATAAAATCCTTTTGTTCCCTCTTACACTCCGATGCTGCCCGAATTGCATCCTGGACCAGAAGCTGCGCCTCGGATTTGCGCATATAAGCCGCCAATGCATAAGTTGCTGCCTCCGCTAATAATTCTGGTGTTAGGTTGTCGGTCATGGCGGCCTTGTCCACCTCTATACTTCGCGCTATCGCCAAACCATGCAAAAGGCTGGAGCCCGTTGTGCAGATCATGTCGGGCAAGGTTAACCACTCTAGGGTCCAGGCGGCGCCATCCCGCTCGTGATGATGCAGCGCAGATTGGTGCATTGTGGATAGCAGTCCGGCATTTCGCCGGGCCAGAGCCGGGATGGCCTCGGCCAATACCGGGTTGCTCTTTTGCGGCATAGCTGACGATCTGCCGGCCCCGAGAAGTCTAACTTCACCGACCTCAGTTTGCGCCAGCATTAGAATATCTGCTGCAATCTTTCCCAGCGACCCGCTGACACCAGCCAACCAATTGGCGATTTCTAAAACATTATCCCGTTGGTTGTGCCAAGGAAGACGGGGCAGGGAAAGCTGCAACTCACCGGCTAGCAAAGATGCCACATCACGGCCCTTAGGTCCCAGTGCCGCTAAGGTGCCTCCCGCACCGCCAAATTGTAGATCATATTTTAAATGTCCTAGACGTCGGAGATGTCGTTGCAGCGGTGCTATCCAGCCCACAATCTTAAGGGCAAGGGTGGTCGGCACAGCCTGTTGGTTCCGTGTGCGCGCTGCCAAGATTGTGCCGCGATGGCTTTCAGCTAGGATTGCCAAGTGTTTGACGGTATTTTCCAATCTTTGTTCAAACAGGGTCATAGCCTGTCTGAGCATCAACATCATGCCGGTGTCGACAATGTCCTGTGACGTGGTGCCCCAGTGAACATAGTCACGATGTTCCGGGTTTAAGGCTTCCTTCAAACGTGTCAGCAGTGCGGTGACCGGAACACCATCGCGAACGACGCCCTCGGACAACAGTGCGGTGTCAATCTCTAATGTGGCCGCAACCTTATCAATTTCTGCCGCGGCCTCCCCAGGGATAATGCCCAATCGGCCTTGCACGCGGGCAAGGGCCGCCTCCACATCTAGCATGGCCCTGACCAGAGCTACGTCGCGGACCAAGTTCTCGGTATCCGGATCTTGAAGATGGGCATCCAGGATCATACTGTGGGTCCAGTCTATGGGTCGAAAAATACCGTTTCCCGTTCGCCTTGCATATGTATGTCGAACCGATAACTGCCTTCGGCTTCTTGCAGGGCGATCAGGGTGTCTCGTCGGTCAGCATCCACTAGGGACAACACCGGATCGGCTTCGTTTGCTAATGTCTCGTCGGGAAAATAGATGCGGGTATAGACGTGATTAAGCAGGCCTCGCATGAACACTACAACTGTAATATGGGGCGCCTGATCATCACTGTTCGCCCCTGGTTTCACAGTTTCAAATTCGTAGAAATGGTCTGCTAGAGTTCCTGTGCCATGCCTGGCAAAACCACTAAACCCAGTGTTTGTCTGTCGCGGGTCGCTAGGATGGGCATAGCGTCCCTGGCTGTCCGCCTGCCAAATTTCTAAGACGGCATCGCGGACAGTATCACCATTGCCGTCAAAAACCTGGCCACGAATTTGAATCCGCTCCACACCGTTTTCGGTTAAATTGTTATCAGTCAGTTGTTTGTAATCGTAGCCGTATTGTTCTGGCGTCAAACCATAGGCGAAATAAGGACCAACTGTTTGTGATGGTGTTTGTTTTGGCGCCATGGTTTATGCCTCCATGGGCGTTGCAGTACGTCCGCGCAAGCAAATATTGAACTCATATCCCAAGGCCCATTCCGGCTCGGAAATCTCGATGGATAGTTCTGCTACAAGCAAATGACGTGCTGCCTCTGGTACGCCATTGAAGATGGGGTCCAAATCCAGTAACGGATCGCCCGGAAAGTACATTTGCGTTACCAGACGGGTCAGTATGCAGGGACCGAACAGCGAAAAATGAATATGGTTGGGTCGCCAGGCATTGAAATGGTTGCCCCATGGATAGGCGCCAGGTTTGATTGTGATAAAGCGATAGTATCCAGACTGGTCCGTGACACAGCGCCCCGCACCCAGGAAATTTGGATCGAGGGGCGCATCGTGTTGGTCGTCTGTGTGGTTATAGCGCCCGGCAGCATTGGGTTGCCAAATCTCTAGCAAAATATTGGGAATGGGACGGCCATTTTCGTCCGTCACGGTGCCAGCGACGATGATCCGCTCTCCATTTGGTTTTCCTGACTTGGCGGCATTCTGGGTTAAATCATGGTCCAAATGTCCCACTGCATCCTGGCCATAGACCGGCCCTGTCAGTTCCGACAGGCCTTGGGGTAATATAACTAGCGGCTTTGTCGGGGCACGCAATGGCGTAGATTTGTAATCCGGTGACAGATACGGCGGGTGGCTATTCCAATCCCGTGGTGCGAAACCGTTGATTTCTGGCATGGTCAGGCGTTCACGTTGCCGATGACAAGACGTGAATAGTCCTATCAGCGATCAAATCCTTGGTTTTTGAAGCGTATTCTTTCATGTGAGGGGATGCGGCGTGGGCCATCAAATGTTCCTTGCTTGCCCACTTTTCGATTACAACGAAGGTGTCCTTCCCAAAGGGTGTTTGAAAGCTGCCCATGCCATCCGCATCAATGGCTGGAGCGTATTCAATGCAACCATCTTCGGCATGCACGGCTGGCATGTTTGCTCGAAAGGCCTCGAGAATTGTTTCTCGATGTCCAGGCTTCGTGGTGATAACGGCGATAACACTAACGGCGCTCATGGTGTCTCTCCTACTTTGTCGGCGTACCTATTATTAGCTGCCCAATGGGCGGGTGGCCAGGGCATTCCAATGAGGAGAAGAACCTCAACCAGGATAAAAAGACTGAATTGCCACCTGATTGGCTACGGTGTCGAAATGTTCTCGCAAATCACTACCAGTCTTGCTGGATCAAGCCGTTTGCGTTAGGCCAAAGGCTTATGTGTTGGAGATTGAAATGAGCGAACCGCAATTATTATTTGATGTCACAAACCACGTTGCCACGATTACACTGAACAGGCCCAAAGCAATGAATGCGCTGGCCGGCACTATGCGTGAAATTCTACTAGAAGAGCTAACCGTCTATGCCAGCGAACCAGATATTCGCTGTATAGTTATCACTGGTGCTGGTCGGGCCTTCTGCGCGGGCGGTGATATAGGTGCGATGGCCCAATGGCAGAAAAATAGAAATTCTTCTGGTTTAGGAAACCATTTGGAAACTGTGTCGAAGATTGTCAAGTTACTTCGCGCCATGCCCCAACCGGTAATCGCGGCTATCAATGGCCCGGCGGCGGGTGGTGGAATGAACATGGCATTAGCCTGCGATATGCGTCTGGGCTGCGAAAAAACGTTGTTTTCGGAAAGTTTTGTAAAAATAGGGTTGATCCCTGACTGGGGTGGGTTCGAATCCTTGACCCGGTTGGTTGGTACTGCCAAGACAATGGAGCTGATGATGACAGGCGATCGTGTCGGGGCGGAAGAAGCCTACCGACTGGGCTTGCTGAACCAGATTTTTCCTGTGGATGGCTTCATGGAACAGGTTCAGGCTTTTGCTGAACGTCTAGCCAGTGGTCCCGCCCAAGCCATAACAGCCATGAAGCAAGGTGTTTATGGTGCAGCAGGTGGATCACTTGAAACAATTTTGGATTTTGAACACCAAAACCAGACGGCTTTGATCCTTTCAGACGATTCACGTGAAGGGATGCGCGCCTTTCTGGAAAAGCGGCCGCCGAAGTTTGGAGCTTAGTCCGGCGTGAATTCCATGAACAAATCCTCGGCATCTGCAATTTGCCGTTGGATCTCGGCCAAAGGAATACTACGTGGCTGACCGTTGCTGCTGGCTAGGTGATTGGCTAAACGTTGCAGGGTCAGGTTGGCAGGAGTAGGAATGCCGTGCAGGCGTCCTAAAAGCACTATCTCCCCGTTCAGAAAATCTGCTTCAATATTTCCTGTGGACCGTGCAAGACTTTGCCAGGATGATCCGGCGACCCGGTCTTGACCAGTTACACTGCCCGATTTCATTAAATTCCCTCGGCGCGCCTTTTCCTCTTCGGGTCTGGCGCAGTCGATGCCAGCGGCGGCGAAGCAAGTTTCTGCCTCAGCACGCAATTGCGATCGGATAACCTTGGTCTCCTCACCAGGTGGGGCGACGGCCGACAATGCGTTGCCCAGATTCATAATTAGCTTACCGTATTTGAACCTCATGACCGTAGGGTTTGGCCGTGCGGAGAACCCGTTATCGTGCAAGGCCGCTGTCACTTCTTTCACAACTTTGTTGTTGCCGGTGGGATAGACACTGGCGTCTAGCACGCCAATGGTTGCTGCCGCATGGGTGACGACAGTGCCTGGCTTTAAAAGGGTGGCCGGCAGATAGACCATTTGGGCATGGACGTTTTCGAAGCGTCGCGCTGCCATGCGCTCGTTCGCCACCCCATTTTGGCAGCAGAAGATAGGGATCTGGTCGCCGGCGGCGGCCCGCAGATCGTCCAGAGCCTGTTCCGTATGCTGCGACTTCATAGTCAAGATGACGACATCGTTGTCCCGGAATTCAATCTTGCTTGGATGATCCACTGCGGATATGGGGAGGGAGACATCCTGATGCGGCGTTCGGTAGAATAATCCGTTGTTCTGAATGCACTGCAAATGGTCGCCACGAGCAATCAACATGGTATCCATCCCACCTTGGAACAACTGTGCGCCAATGACGCCGCCAATGCCACCAGCACCGTAGACAATAATTCGCATTCCGATCTCCTTAACTTTGCGACAATGTTACACTAAACCCCAAAAGCGAAACGGAGGAAGCGTCATGGACGACGACCGTTATGAGATCTTTGCCATTAAATACGGCGAGCGCATGGGCCAGCGGGGTTCGATCTTCGTTCATGGCGATCCCCACGACGCCCCCTTGGCCATGGATTACTTCATCTGGGTCATCCGTAACCATGTGCGCACAATTGTTGTTGATGTTGGTTATGGTCGGGCTGAGGGGGAGCGCCGGGGCCGCACTTATTTGCGATCGCCAACGGAAGGTCTGGCCATGCTGAACATAGATGCCAAAGAGATCAAGGACGTCATAATCACCCATATGCATTATGACCACGCTGGCAATCTAGAACAATTTCCCAAAGCGTGTTTTCACATTCAAGATGCCGAGATGGCCCTGGTCACCGGACGCGCCATGACACACCATTCACTCCGCCATTCCTTCCACCTCGATGACGTGGTCGATATGGTGCGCCTGATCTATGGCGACAGGGTTATATTTCATGATGGTGAGGAGATAATCGCCCCCGGCGTCACAGTACATCATCTGCCGGGTCATACCCGCGGAATGCAGGCCGTTCGCGTCAAAAGCCCGCGCGGACCGGTAGTTCTGGCTTCTGACGTGGCGCACTATTATGAAAGTTTCGAACAGGAAACCGCTTTTCTGACGCATGAGGATTTGTTCCAGATGCTAGAGAGCTACCGCAAGTTACGCGCCTTGGCCCCCGATAATTGCCATATCGTGCCCGGCCACGACCCGCTAGTCATGCATCGTTACCCTGCACCACGTCCCGAATTACAGGGCGCGGTGGTCCGGTTAGATGTGCCGCCAAAAGATGCCAAGAATTGAATCAACGAACCAGGAGGATAGACCATGGCCGATAAGAAGACCCCCTATGACCTTATTCCACAGTTGGGCAAGTTGCGTGATGAGGTTCTATTTGGCGATGTTTGGGAGCAACCCGAATTGTCCAAGCGGGACCGCAGCCTAGCGACGGTGGCCGTGCTCATTGCCCTGTATCGGACCCAAGAATTGAGGGGACATATGGTGCGGGCGATCGAAAACGGTGTCACCAAGGAAGAATTATACGGTCTGATAACTCATCTGGCCTTCTATTCTGGTTGGCCTACAGCCGTGAATGCTGGCCGCGTGGCTTTGGAAGTTTTGGAGGGTCAGGACTAAGCTATGGTGAAGATCGGATTCATCGGATTGGGCACTATGGGTGGCTCATTCGCTACAAATATCATTAAGGCAGGCTTTGACGTCACTGTGAACGACATCCGCCGCCAGGTGGCAGAGCCCCAATTAGCAGCAGGTGCAAAATGGGCGGATACGCCCCGGGAACTAGCTGCGGGGTCTGACGTTATTCTCACGTCTTTGCCAGGCCCGCCAGAAGTAGAGGCGGTGGCGTTGGATCAAACTGATGGTCTTATCGCAGGCATGTCGTCAGGTTCGATATTATTCGATCTGTCCACCAATTCGCCTACCATGATCCGAAAAATTCATGGCGTTATGGCGGAAAAGGGACTGCATTGTTTCGATGCACCTGTTAGTGGTGGCCCCAAGGGCGCGATTTCCGGCAAACTGGCAATCTGGGTCGGCGGTGACGAGGCAATTTTCAATGCCAATCGCGCAGCCCTGGATGCTTTGGGCGATCAGGTTCGCTATATCGGACCAATCGGCGCGGGTGCGATAGCTAAGCTGGTACACAATGCCGCCGGTTATGCCATTCAAACGGCCCTGGCCGAGGTTTTTTCGATGGGGGTGAAGGCAGGCGTGGAGCCTCTGGCTCTGTGGGAAGCGGTACGCCAAGGTGCACGCGGTCGTCAGAGAACGTTCGATAGTCTTGCGGATCATTACTTAATCAATCAGTACGAGCCGGCAGATTTTGCCCTAAAGCTAGCGCACAAAGATGTTAGCTTAGCTACCGAGGTGGGGCGTGAATTTGGGGTGCCAATGCGTTTGATCAATGCCACGGTGGCAGACATGACAGAGGCCCTTGGCCGAGGTTGGGCTGATTGGGATTCTCGTAGTGCCATGATTTTACAACAGGAGCGAGCTGGTATCGAATTCGCGTTGGATCCGGCTGACGTTGAAGCTGTTCTCGATAGCGATAGATCGTAGGAGACTGTTTTGAGTATGCGAACCGAGCCCCCGTTTCGCGCCGATCATGTGGGTAGTCTCTTGCGCCCGGATCCGCTGAAGGCGGTTCGTGCCAGAGCAGCTAAAGGCATTATTAGTCGCGATGCATTGAGAGAGGAGGAGAACCGTTACATACGTGAGGTCGTGGCGCTGCAGGAAGAAATTGGCCTTCAAGGCGTAACGGATGGCGAATATCGCCGGACTTGGTGGCATTTTGATTTTCTGAGCGGGTTTGATGGCTTTGAATTAGGCAAACCTTTGGATAAAGGTACTTTCAAGGGCAGCGATGAACAGCCGCCCCGTGCCATGATCACCGACAAGCTGGCGCGGAATAATCCGGTTATGATCGACCATTTCACCTATCTGAATGAGCTAACCGACCGAACCGCTAAATTTACTGTACCGGGCCCCAGCATGGCGCATTTTCGAGCCGGACGAGAGGGCATATCCCTCAACGTTTATCCTGATTTGGCGGAATTTTGGGATGACCTAGCAGCTGCTTATCGGGCGGAATTGGCGGATTTGGTGCAGCAGGGTTGTAGCTATTTGCAACTGGATGACATCTCGTATGCCTATCTT
>CAZDQC010000121.1:0-10661 GCA_964507245.1 uncultured Rhodospirillaceae bacterium | reverse complement strand
AAAGTCGGCTCGAATGCGCTTAACCCGTCCTGCGCCAAGCCGATCAATGGCGTGCCGATGGATTGATGGGCGCCGCCTTCGGGTGCCAGAGTGATGCCTGATGGCGTGCCAATCAGCATAAAGCGAGCGTCCTGGTAGCAAGCGTAATTGAGTGCATCCAGACCGCGGTTCACAAACGGATCGTATAACGTCCCCACGGGTAGCAATCGTTCCCCAAACAGGGAATAGGATAGTCCCAATGCCGCCAGTGTCAGGAACAGATTGTTTTCGGCAATACCCAGTTCCACATGCTGGCCATCGGGATGCATGGCCCAGCGCTGGGCCGAAACGACCTTCTCCTCGCGGAAGATATCCTCCCGGCGATGCCGGTCGAAAATTCCTCGCCGGTTCACCCAGCCGCCCAGATTTGTGGAGACGGTGACATCGGGTGACGTGGTAACAATGCGATGGGCAAAATCACCATCCTGGCCGGCAATGTCATAAAGAATGCGGCCAAAGGCTTCCTGGGTTGAAATAGGTTTATCGGATTTCGGGCAAGGCAAGCTCTCGGGCACCGGGACTTTCGCCGCATGTCGGCGCCGGTCCGGGCCTTGAGCAAAAGGGACCTGGTTCAGAAATACCTGCAATTCCTGTGCATCCACATCCAAACCGGCAAAGAGGTTCCATTCGTCACCCTCCGCAATTCCCATTTGGACTTGGAATTTGGCCATTTGCTCCGGGCTCATCAACCCGGCATGATTGTCTTTGTGACCTGCCAAGGGTAGTTCCTTCCCCTTGACCGTATAGGCAATAAAACAGGTGGGATCATCCCCTTCAATATTGTGAAAACAATCCAGGACGGATGCCATGTCATGGCCTGCCAGATTAGTCATCAGGTCATGCAGTTCTTGATCTTCGTAATCCTCGATCATCGGGCGCAAGCCGGATACATCACCCAGGTCCTTGCGCAGATGCTCTCGCCAGCCCGGACCACCCTTGTAGGTGAGCGCGGAATAGAGCGAGTTGGGGCAATCGTCGATCCATTGGCGCAGGGCATCGCCGTCTGCCGTCTCAAACACGGCCTGTAATTTGGTGCCGTATTTCAGGGTTATGACCCGCCAACCTGTAGTACGGAAGACGTCATCAACCCGGCCAAACAGGCGATCGGTGATCACCGAATCTAGGCTTTGCCGATTGTAGTCCACAATCCACCAGGCATTGCGTACGTCATGCTTCCACCCTTCCAGCATTGCCTCGAACACGTTGCCTTCGTCGAGTTCAGCGTCACCCATGAGGGCCACCATACGGCCTGTGGGAATATCGTCGTTACCCCAATTTTTTAAGGTGACATAGTCCTGTACCAGCGCAGCAAAGGCCGTCATCGCGACACCCAGACCAACAGAACCTGTGGAAAAATCAACCTCATCCATGTCCTTGGTCCGGGAAGGATAGGACTGCGCCCCGCCCAGGGCTCTGAATTTCATCAGTTTCTCGCGGCTCTGACGGCCTAGCAAATATTGAATAGCGTGGAAGACGGGACTGGCGTGCGGTTTGACGGCTACTCGATCGGAGGGCTTCAGGATATTAAAATACAACGCCGTCATGAGCGTGGTCAGCGATGCGGAGGAAGCCTGATGACCGCCTACTTTCAAGCCGTCGCGATTAGGCCGAAGGTGATTTGCGTTGTGGATCATCCAACTGGACAGCCACAGCACCTTTCTCTCCAGGGCGCGCAGCAACACCAGTTCCCGGGATTGTGGAAGTGACTCGATTTTGCTGCTAACCAGTTCATTCATGCAGTTATGCCCCCGTGGCGGAACGAGACGGCATCATACCTGCTTGACTGACAAGACACAAAAACGCAACTGAGGGTTAGTTTCTTCGCGGCCATGAGATAACGCCCTTTACCCCTGGCTCCTTGGTGAGAATTGGATTGCCCAACTGGTCGCGGCTAATTCTTTGCTGGAGCAACTCAGGTTCTATTAGGCCCTGTCCCATATAACGGTCCCGCAGCAAAGGGTCGGAGCCACAACTGCCCAAAACCAATACTGCAAGTGTTAGGATTGTTATGTAGGGCGTTACCTTCATAGACTGTATGGTTACCCGGCCCTTGGCATTTGTTCAAGGCCGCAGGCGAATGTGATTATTTCGCGGATGCAGCCGCCCTATTCTTGACATAGTCGCTGATATCTTATTCGGCAGGATTTTCTTTAAGTCGGCCCAATCAGAAGAGTAACTAAGATTCATTCGGAAAAGAATTTGGCTCTTTCTTGGCCGTTGGCGTCATCAGTTTCGAAGACAAGATCTAGCGATACACTCTGGTCACCGAAATTTCTGGCTTCCAGGAGGCGATTACAAAAAGGCCGCTGGACGCAGATGCCTCCCGGGCGGCCTGAAGGTAAGGTATCTGGCTGTTGCGATCGGACGCCCTATTTGGAGTGGCGCATCCGATAAAGTACTAGCTGCTCTACTCTGACACGCTACTTTGGGACTTGCACCAGATACCTTGAAAATAAATGGCCGGCCACATAGGTAAAACCGCCGGCCTGGAAATTATTCAGCGGCTTCGGCGGGTATATTGCCCTGAAACTGCTCAGCTTCTGTGGACCCGGTCAACGCAGTGGTAGAAGATGTGCCGCCCATAATTGTCTGATTGACCAGATCAAAATACCCTGTGCCAACCTCGCGTTGATGACGGGTTGCGCTGTAACCGTCCGTCTCAGACGCAAATTCAGCGTTTTGCAGTTTCGAATAGGCCGTCATGCCATGATCCCGGTAGCCTCGGGCCAATTCAAACATGGAATGGTTTAAGCTGTGAAACCCGGCCAAGGTAACGAACTGATACTTATACCCCATCGCTCCAATTTCACGCTGGAAGTTAGCGATGTCGTCCTTGTCCAGATTGGCCGTCCAGTTGAACGAAGGCGAGCAATTATAGCTCAGTAACTTATTTGGGAATTTTTTGCGGATCGCGTCGGCAAATATCTTGGCCTGCTCCAGGTTCGGTGTGGCTGTTTCCATCCACAACAAATCAGCATAAGGGGCATAGGCTAGGCCACGGGCGATGCAGCGGCGCATGCTTTCCTCTGGTCCTTCCTTGTGACGGTAGAAACCTTCGGCCGTCCGCTCGCCGGTTATGAAGTCGCGGTCTCGCGGGTCGATATCCGAGGTCAGCAACTTTGCACTGTCCGCATCGGTGCGAGCCAGGATGATGGAGGGCACGCCCATGATATCCGCAGCCAGGCGGGCCGCCTTCAGGTTAGCTATATGCTGCTGGGTGGGGATAAGAACCTTGCCACCCATGTGGCCGCATTTCTTTTCTGATGCCAGTTGATCTTCGAAGTGTACACCGGCAGCTCCCGCTTCGATGTAGGCCTTCATGATCTCAAATGCGTTCAACACACCACCGAACCCAGCTTCAGCATCGGCAACGATGGGGGCAAACCAATCGATGTCACCCTCATTTTCCATAGTCTGGATCTGATCCGCGCGTTGCAGGGTTTTGTTGATGCGCTTGGCCAGGGCGGGACCGCTATCTGCAGGATAGAGGCTTTGATCCGGGTACATAGCGCTGGCATTATTGCTGTCTGCAGCAACTTGCCAGCCGGAGAGATAGATCGCTTTCAGGCCCGCTCGAACCTGCTGCATAGCCTGGTTACCAGTCATAGCACCTAGGGTATGGACATAGTCCTCGGTCTGCAGCAGCTTCCAAAGCTTTTCGGCGCCACGACGGGCCAAGGTATATTCGATTTTAACAGAGCCTTGAAGTGCTTTTACATCTTCTACAGTGTAGTCACGATGGATGCCATTAAAGCGACCTTCAGGGGCAGAAATCATCTGCTCGATCGTCTCCGTCATAGTATCTCTCCCAATTACTAAATCTACTTGTATCCCCTGTATAACAGGTGCTTCAGCGTTGTCTTTCTGACCAATGGCGTTGGTATGTAGACTTCCGGACTATAAGGCAACAAAAAAAGTGTAATGTTGAAAATTACGAAAAATTATGTCTTGTAAACATGTAAAATTTGTAAAATACTCTGACTCAAGTAAGACCGAATTCATTGTGGAGGTGGATTATTGTCCGTGGAAAAAAAGGTTATGCTGGGCCACAAAATTCGCCGCTTTCGTCAGGAGCAGAATTTGAGCCAGACCGAAATGGCCGAAATGCTGGAAATCTCGCCAAGCTATTTGAACCTTATTGAGCATAATCAACGACCCGTCACCGTGCCCCTATTGTTTCGTCTGGGCCAGGTGTTTCCCATTGATTTGCGGGAATTTGCTCAGGATGATGCTGCTGCTTTGGCGGCGGGTTTACGCGAAGCTTTGTCCGATCCCTTATTTGAAGGTCTTAAGTTGAGAGATCAAGAAATTAGAGACGTAGCGGAAGTTTCTCCAACGGCGACCCAGGCGGTTATAAATCTCTACAAGGCCTATGCGGAACTGCGCGAGGATTCACAGGCTCTGGTCGAACGTATGGCCGATTCAAGCAAGCTGCAAGGGCTTGACACTCAAGTCTTCCCGATTGAGGAAGTTCGGGATTTTCAACAATCCCAGCTAAATCATTTTCCCGAACTGGAGACAGCAGCCGATGCTTTGTGGCATGAAGCGGGTCTCCAAAGCGATGATCTATATCAGGGTTTGGTTCGACATTTGCAATCGGTCCATGGCATTGGCGCCAAGGTGATGCCGGTGGATATCATGGGCGAAACGCTGCGTCGTTATGATTTCCATCGCAGCCGCGTCCTGTTATCGGAGATTTTGGCCATGCCTAGTCGAAAATTTCAGTTGGCTGTGCAACTGGCGGTTACCTCTCATGGCGAAATTTTGGATCGCTTGGTGGCCAAGGCAAATTTGTCCTCGCCAGAAGCGGAGAAGCTTTTGCGGATTGGTTTAGCGGGTTATTTCGCCGGCGCGGTTTTGATGCCTTACGACGCCTTTCTCACCTCGGCCAAGGAACTGCGTTATGATGTGGAAATTTTACAAAATCGTTTCGGTGTCAGTTTCGAGCAGGTTTGCCATCGTCTGACCACGTTGCAACGCAAAGCTTCACGGGGCGTGCCATTCTTCTTTATTCGCATTGATCACGCTGGAAATATTTCTAAACGGCTAAGCGGTGCCGGTTTTCATTTCGCCCGTTTCGGTGGGGCTTGCCCACGCTGGGTCATTCACGACGCCTTTGCCGCTCCCGGAAATTTACTCACCCAGCAGGCCCACATGCCTGACGGCAGCGCTTTTCTGGCTATTGCCCGCACCGTGGATCCCATTCTGGGTGGGCATCAGGGGCGACGGCCGCGGCTGGCCGTGGCCGTAGGTTGCGATTTGAGCCAGGCCAAACATCTCGTCTACGGGGATAAAATCGATCAAAATAGTACCCAGGCGGCCGCGAATGTCGGTGTGTCCTGCCGGGTTTGCGAGCGGCTGGATTGTAGCCAACGGGCTCATCCTCCATTAAACCATCGTCTGCGCCTCGACGAGAACGTACGCCGCATCGCGCCATTCGCCATTGCACCGAGTTAGACGGCCGCCCTTCAAAGTTGCTGCACACAGCCAAGAAATTTGCAGTAGCGATTAAGTGGAAAGTCAATTTGGATTCGACCTTGCCATCTCCATGGACTGCAGAATTGCCGGTTTGGCTCTAGCAGAAATGCTGATCGTATTTAATGCTTGGGTGGCGCAAGGTGCGCGAAATGGTATCGAATGGTTGGTTCCCGAATAAAACGGCTAATCGATCGACTGCGCCAAAATCATCGAAATTTGGCTGAGCGGCAGTCCGCTTTCTGCTAGGAGGGCATCGAACACTTCTTGTACCTTGGCTCTTTCCCGCTTGCCCTTTCCCGTGCCGTCGTATAGGGACCAGCACTTCAGAGCCGAGAGTACAAAAGGGGTGAGGTTGAAACTATCCTTACCCACCATGCGCAAAAAATACGGTCCAGAATTTCCGCCAAGCTGGGTGAAGCGTTTGCTCAATTGATCCCATAACACAACCGTTTGCTCTGATTTCCACTCGGCTAGCCAGTTCCCCATGCTGCCCGCTTCCTCGGCGATAACACAAATGGCAATGGCGTTGGCGCGCACGGACTTAATCTTGGCCCAATGCCGAATGATGCGGGTCTCACCCATCAGGGCTTCCAGATCCTCGTCAGCCATGGCGCGGACCTTGCGGGGTTCGAAGCCGTGAAATATCTCCTCAAAATCTGGCCATTTTCCTTGTACCATGGAGTGCTTAAGACCGGCACTGAACACTCGTAGGGACATTGAGGAAAGATACCGGTCATCTCCGATAGCTCTGAGTGCCTGATTGGACTTCGGCCTGGGCAGTATTTTCTTCAGGGCCGCTGCGCCGCCGTTCCGAGCTTCCGCCGCCGCCCAAATGTCCTTAAATTTCGTCATGGATGCAGTTTAGCACGAGGGCAGGCATGGTGTAATCACAGTGACCGGCCAATGATATAGCGCATGATTTCGTTGGTGCCGGCATAGATGCGGTGCACCCGCGCATCCGCCCAGGCCCGCGCAATTGGGTAGTCCCACATATAGCCGTTGCCGCCGTGCAGTTGGACGCAATCGTTGAGGATCTGATCCTGCAATTCCGTGGTCCATAGTTTCGCCTTGGCCGCCGTCTCTGCCGATAAGGCGCCCGCCGCGTGCTGTTCGATGCAACGGTCAATGAAGGAGCGCCCGGCCTCTATGGCAGTGGCATGGTCCGCCAGCTTGAATTGCGTGTTCTGAAAATCAAAAACAGGTTGGCCAAAGGCCTTTCGGTCCTTGGTATAGACCACGGTTTGGTCTAACGCTGCCTCGCAGATCGCCATGGACCGAACGGCAACCACCAGACGTTCCTGGGCGAGACCATGCCACAGAATACGCCAGCCCTCGTTCTTGCCACCTAGCATGCTATCAGCGGGGACCCGCATGTCGTCGAAGAACAATTCTGCCGTGTCCTGAGCCTTATTGCCCACTTTCTTGAGGTTGCGTCCCTTGCGATAGCCGGGCGTGGCGGTGTCCACTAGAAAAAGGGAGACACCCTTGGCACCGAGGGCGGGGTCGGTCTTCGCCGCTAGAAGGATTAGATCGCCGATGATGCCGTTGGTGATGAATATCTTAGAGCCATTGATTACATAGTCGCCGCCGTCACGCACCGCTTTCGTCCGCAGGTCCTTCAGGTCGCTCCCCGTCGATGGCTCTGTCAGGCCGATACTGGCGATCTTCTCCCCTGCCGCCATGTCCGGCAGCCATTGTTGTTTCTGTTTGTCTGTACCGAATTCCACGATAAAGGGAGCGACAATATGGCCATGCATATCCCAGGCCGGTGCGCCAATACCGTGATACCCCAATTCCTCAATCACTAGTGCATCGTACAAGAACCCGCCATCCGAGCCACCATAGGTGGCGGGGATGGAAGTGCCTAACAGGCCAATCTCGCCGGCTCTGCGCCAGATGTCGCGTGGTGTTTCGCCTTGCTCTTCCCATTCCGGCACGTGGGGTAAAACTTCCTCATTTAGAAAAGAACGAATGGTCCGGCGGAATGTTTCGTGTTCCTCACCAAATATTGTCCGCTGTATGCCGAATTCCATGAACCGCGAGCCTCCCTATCGTCCCTGATGTAGTTTAGCGTGACCTTGGTGGCGGGGTATATCAATATGGCTGACTGTTAGAGTAGAGGAGACGATTATGGCCAAACCGCCTTTTCGGGCCGAACATGTGGGTAGCTTGCTACGCCCTAAAGAATTGACGACCGCCTTTCGCCAGCACAATGCGGGCGAGATTGATGATGATGCTTTCACTGAGATCCAGGACAAAGCTATAGCAGAGGTGGTAAAACGGCAGCAGGATGCAGGTCTGCAGTTGGTTACGGACGGCGAATTTCGTCGAGGCTCTTACTGGGGCCATGTGATTGGTCCGGTCTCGGGCCTATCCGTTCGGGAGGCGGAATTCAAGTTCCACGACGATATTGGAGATGAACAAAGTTTCATCGCGGCCCATGTGGACGGAAAAGTATCCCGAGAGAAAGGGTTTTCCACGCACGAATTTACCTTTCTAAAAACAGTTGCAAGCGTGACACCGAAGATCACCATGCCATCCCTACCTACCTTTCATTTCTATCGTCCGTTAGAGGGGATAGATAAATCGGTCTATGAGACCCCCCGCCACTTCTTCCAAGATTTCGCGGAAGTTTTTCGCCAAGAGATTGCCGAACTGGCTGATTTGGGGGCCTCCTATATTCAAATGGATGAAGTGCCTCTGGCCATGTTGTGCGATCCCGATATTCAGGCCCGGGTAAAATCCGGCGGCATCGATGTGGACGACCTGATTGGTGTCTATATTGACGCAATTAACGACGCCGTGGGCAGCCGACCTGCTGGCATGACCTGCGGACTACATTTGTGCCGCGGCAATTTCAAGGGGAAATATCTTTCCCGGGGCGGTTATGAAACAGTGGCGGAACGGCTATTTAACGACTTACAGGTGGACGCCTTTTTCCTGGAATACGACACCGACCGTGCTGGCGATTTCACGCCTCTACGCCAAGTTCCTGATGACAAACACATCGTGCTGGGTATCGTAAGTTCCAAGTTGCCGGAATTGGAAAGTGTTGAAAATCTGAGCCGCCGCATTGACGAGGCGGCTAAATATGTCCCCCTGGAACGCCTGTCCGTGTCGCCGCAATGCGGCTTCGCTTCTGCCGTATCGGGAAACCCTATTACTCCCGAAATGCAGCAGGCGAAACTATCCCTCGTCGTGGAAACAGCCATTCGGGTGTGGGGAGAGTGCTGAACAGATCCGCCGCGCCTTTAAGACCGGTTGCATCATGATCTATTCAGAAGAAGTCAGAATCTTGCAGCTATTTTATCCCAAAATTTTTAGACATTGTTCCGTGGTCTCACTGTAAGCTTATAAAGCTTACACCAAACATTTGATCGTCGACGATGGTCAAGGTCCTTTTCGACTTGTCTTCGCAAATGGATGCTTGCGCGGAGCTATTGACTTCTAGCCGAGCGAATTCCTATCCCTCAATTGAATGCAACTTTGACATATCATTCACCGGAGCTGGAATGCATAAACGGCTTTCTGCTCGTTACGAAAGTCAAAAAAGTTCCGTGGCGTGACGGGCTAATGGAACTTGGCCAGGGCGACGCTAGCAGTTGTGGCGCAAGGGCATAAGGTTAATTTTCGGGCGAATTTTTTATACTTGATGGCCCTCTAATTCACCTGCTTTTCATGCCCTTTCCAATAAGGCTTGCGCAGTTCCGTTTTGAGGATCTTGCCGGCACCTGACAAGGGTAAGGGATCGATTGCGAACTCCACGCTTCGCGGACATTTGTAATTGGCAATCCAATCGTGGCAATGTGCAATGATGGTGGCCTCGTCTAAGGAATGATCATCTGCAAGGCGGATGATAGCGTGGACCTGTTCGCCCCACTTTTCGTGTGGAATACCTATTACGGCGCATTCCACTACCGCCTCATGTTGATAAATGGCGTCCTCGACCTCCGCAGAATAGACGTTTTCACCGCCTGAAATGATCATATCTTTTACTCGATCCACCACATAGATGAAGCCTTCTTCATCCATGTGGCCGCCATCACCGGTGTGTAGCCAACCACCCCTTAAGGTTCGGGCCGACAACTCGGGTTGGTTCCAATAACCCAGCATGACATTTTCGCCGCAGGCGACGATCTCGCCAACTGTCCCTCTTGGGACTTCGGTATCATTGTCGTCAAATATTCTTACCTCGCAGCCCGGGATTGCCAGGCCGGCTGACTTGATTTTGCCTGCCAGCGGCCCGTCTTCAACTAGCCGATTCGGGGGCAACGCGGTTAGAACCGGCGAGGCCTCGGTCTGACCATAAAGGTGATGAAATTCTGCGTTGGGGATTACGCGCAGTGCCGTTCGCAGTACTGCCTCGGGCATAGGCGAGGCGCCGAAGAGGACATGATTAATGCTACTCAGGTCATAGTTGGCAACATCCGGATGATTGACGGTCATATTGATCATGGTCGGCACCAATAGAACGATGTCGATCTTGTTTTCCTGGATTGCCTGCAAGGTGGCCAATGGTTCAAAGCTGGGGATGATGGTGGACGATCCGGCCATCGACGTGACCGCAAATGTAGCGGCGCCGTTGGCTAAATGAAACATCGGCGCGGCGTGCAAATAATGGGAGTTGGAGACAAACCCAACTTCGCTAGCGAACTGCAAGGCATTGAGCACAAGGTTCCGATGGCTTAACATAACGCCCTTCGACCTGCCCGTGGTGCCGCCTGTGTAAAATAATCCTGCTAATTCATCGCCACCCGCATCCAAAGGCTCCATGTCTGTCCCACCTTCGATCAGGGCTTCGAAGGACAACATACCCTGAGGTGGAGCGCCGTCACCAACGTGCACCACTGTCTTCAGGCTGCCCAGTTGATTTTGGATTTTTGGTAACATTGCACTGAAATTGTCATCTATAAGTAGGACCTTGGCACCGGAATCGTTCACCCAATGGACCACTTCTGGCGGCGCTAACCGCGTGTTGATGGGCACAAAGACACCGCCGGTCCAGGGAATAGCGAAAAAATATTCCAGATACCGGTCACTGTTTAGACTCAGCATAGCGACACGGTCACCGTTGTTGACACCGATGCCCTGCAGGCCGCTGGCTAGCCGGGCAATGCGTGCCCTGAATTGAGACCAGTCTCGGC
>CAZDQC010000120.1:0-10696 GCA_964507245.1 uncultured Rhodospirillaceae bacterium | reverse complement strand
GCACGGGCGATGGCGACGCGCTGGCGCTGGCCGCCGGAGAATTCATGGGGAAAACGGTCCATGGCCGAAGGGTCAAGTCCCACCTCCTTCAGAATGCGGGCGATCAAGGCGCGTCGTTCCTGATTATCTCCACCTTCTCCATGAATAAGAAGCCCTTCCTCGATTATTTGCGCGATAGACATGCGCGGGCTGAGTGAAGAGAAAGGATCCTGGAAGACGATCTGCATTTGCCGCCGCAGGGGCCTCAACGCCTTGCTGCTAAAAGTATCGATTTCCGTCCCTTGGAATTGGACCGCTCCTTCGCTGGATATCAAACGTAATAGGGCCAGGCCCAATGTGGTTTTGCCGGAACCGCTTTCGCCCACTACGCCGACTGTATGCCCTTCGCGCACCTCCAACGAAACCTCGTCTACGGCGCGAATGTGATCCACCGTGCGCCGGAATATTCCACTCTTGATAGGGAACCAGACACGCAAATTATTTGCCGTCAGCACGGTCTTGGCCTCATCGGGGCGCCCAGCCGATTTTCTATCAGGTTCGGATCTCAGCAAATGAATCGTGTAGGGGTGTTGCGGATGGTAAAATAGATCGTCCGTGACTGCTTGTTCCACGATCTCGCCACCGGTCATGACAACCACCCTATCAGCCATACGGCGGACGATGCCCAGGTTATGGGTGATCAAAATCATGCCCATGCCCAGTTTATTCTGGAGTTCCTTTAGCAGGTCCAGGATTTGTGCCTGAATGGTGACGTCCAGGGCCGTGGTGGGCTCGTCCGCAATCAGTATGTCCGGTTCGTTTGCGAGGGCCATAGCAATCATGACGCGTTGCCGTTGTCCGCCTGATAGTTGGTGCGGGTAGGATTTCAGGCGCTTTTTCGGTTCCTGAATGCCCACCAGATGAAGCAGCTCCAGTACGCGGCTTCGCGATTGACCAGCAGTCATTTTCTTGTGCAAGGACAGCACTTCGCCAATCTGGGTTTCCACCACGTGCAGAGGGTTCAGGGCAGTCATGGGTTCCTGAAAAATCATGGAAATATTGTTGCCGCGGGCATGGCGCATGGTTGCCTCGTTGGCGCCAATTAACTCCATACCGCGATACTCAATCGACCCGGACGGATGACTGGCTGTCGGGTAGGGCAATAATTGTAGGACGGACAGGGCGGTGACGGATTTGCCGGAACCGCTTTCTCCAACAATGGCCAGAGTTTCACCCGGATTTAGATCGAAGGAAACATTCTTAACCGCATGCGCTTGGTTGCCTTCGATGTGGAAATCCACGGACAGATCTCGCACTTTCAGAATTGGTTCGCTCATGCGGTTTGTTCTGCTGCGACGGCTCCCGCCGCCGCACTCTTGCGTGGGTCAAAGGCGTCGCGAACTGCCTCGAAGATAAAGATTAGTAGCGTCAACATGGTCGACAGCATGATAAAGGCCGTAATGCCTAACCAGGGTGCCTGTAGATTAGCCTTGCCCTGTTGCAGCATTTCGCCCAGAGAGGGAGAACCGGGTGGCAAGCCAAAGCCCAGGAAGTCGAGCGCCGTCAAGGTGGTGATGGAGCCCGATAGGATAAATGGTAAAAAGGTCAGAGAGGCGACCATGGCATTGGGCAGGACGTGTCGGAACATGATCATGGCGTCCGACAGGCCGAGGGCGCGGGCGGCTCGGACGTAATCAAAATTCCGGGCGCGAAGAAATTCCGCCCGCACTACGCCCACTAGGCTCATCCAGGAAAACACCAGCATTATGCCCAAAAGCCACCAGAAATTCGGTTCTACGAAGCTGGCCAGGATTATCAGCAAGTACAGGGTGGGTAGGCCTGACCAGACCTCGATAAAGCGCTGAAACAACAGGTCGGTCCAGCCGCCGAAATAGCCCTGCACTGCCCCGGCCATGACCCCGATTATGGACGAAAAGATGGTCAAGATCAGGCCGAATAGCACGGAAATGCGGAAGCCATAAATTAGGCGTGCTACCACGTCCCGTCCCTGATCGTCCGTGCCTAGCCAATTGTCGGCCGATGGCGGAGCGGGCGCCGGGACTGGCAGGTCATAATTGATAGTTCTGTAACTGTATCGGATCAGCGGCCAAAGGGTCCAGCCATCGGCCTTGGCTATCAGCTCCATAACAAAGGGGTCGCGATAATCCGCTTCGGTCTCGAACTCGCCACCGAAAGTTGTTTCGGAGTAGGCAACAAAAACGGGTGTGTACATCTCGCCTTTGAAACCGATCAGCAATGGTTTGTCGTTGGCAATCAATTCAGCAAACAGGGCGAGGACCAACAGGAACAGGAAGATCCAAAGGGACCAATAGCCCCTTTTATTAGCCTGAAAGTTCTGCAAACGGCGGCGGGTAAGGGGCGTAATGGGCTGGCCCAGAAATTTATCCCCCGCCACCGCCTAGACCTCGCGGCTTTCAAAGTCGATGCGGGGATCGATGATCATGTACATCAAATCACCAATCAGGTTCAGAATTAGCCCCATAAGTGTGAAAACGTACAAGGTCCCAAGGACCACAGGATAATCCCGGTTCAGCGCTGCCTCGAATCCCAGCAAACCCAGGCCATCGAGCGAAAAAATCACCTCGATCAACAACGATCCGGTGAACAACACGCCGATAAAAGCTGAGGGAAAGCCTGCCACCACGATCAACATGGCGTTGCGAAAGACATGGCCGTACAGAACGCGACGTTCGCTCAAGCCCTTTGCCCGGGCAGTGACCACGTAGTGTTTGTTAATTTCGTCAAGAAAGGAATTCTTGGTCAGCATGGTCAAGGTGGCAAAACCGCCGATGGCCATGGCAGTAATGGGTAGCGCCATATGCCAAAAATAGTCGGCAATCCTGGCTGGCCAGCTCATGTCGTCCCAGCCTTCCGATGTGAGGCCGCGCAGAGGGAAGATGTCCCAGAACGAACCTCCCGCGAACAGAACAATCAGCAGGACTGCGAAAAGGAAGCCCGGTATAGCGTAGCCGACGATGATTGCGGTGGAGGACCAGATATCAAACCGGGTGCCGTCCCGAACCGCCTTGGCAATACCCAAGGGGATGCATATCAAATATGTAAGCAGGGTGGTCCAGATACCCAGTGAAATTGAGACGGGCATTTTTTCGACGACTAGGCTAATGACCGCACGATCCCGAAAGAAGCTCTCGCCAAAATCAAATTGTAGGTAGTTCCAAATCAATAGGAAGAAACGTTCATGGGCAGGCTTGTCCAAACCGAATTGCTGCTCTAGGTCCTTAATCAGCTCAGGATCCAGCCCCTGTGCACCGCGATATTTGGACGTTACGGCTGCGGCCGTGCCTTGCGTTGCGGCCTGCTGCTCCCGGCCAATTTCTGCCCCACTGCTGCCTGCAACGCGGCTAGTTGCTTCCACCGCCGTCCCAGTGAGTTGGGCGATCACCTGCTCCACTGGGCCGCCAGGTAGGAATTGCAAGACGATGAAATTCAACAACATAATGCCGAACAACGTTGGGATCATCAACAGCAGGCGGCGGATGATATAGGCAATCATGGCTTATTCCCGGCCTAGGTCGGCGGCTTTTTCCGGGTTCCACCACCAAGTATCCAGGACGCCGCGGGCATATTTGGGCTTGATGGCCGGGCGGCCAAATAGATCCCAATAGGCGATGGTGTGTGACGCCTTGAACCATTGTGGCACTAGATTGTGGGTCCACATAATAACCCGGTCAAGGGCATGCGTCGCATGGCGCAATTCATCACGGCTTTTTGCAGCAATGATTTTTTCGATCAGATCGTCTACCGCCGGGCTTTTCAGGCCGGTGTAATTGCGTCCACCCTGCATGTCGGCTGTCTTGGAGCCCCATGCGTTGCGTAGGGCCAGGCCCGGCGTCAGAGAGGATGAATTGCGGAAGGTAGTGATATCGAAATCAAAATTTTGGACGCGGCGTTGATATTGCGCTGGTTCCACGAGGCGGAAACGGGCCGTGATGCCCAATTTCTCCAGATTGCGTACATAAGGCATCACAATTCGCTCGAATAGCTTGCTGTACGATAGAAATTCAATCTCGAACGGTTGCCCCTTTCTGTTTACCAGCTTGCCGTTCTTGATAGTCCAGCCCGCGGCTGTCAGTAAATTCCTGGCCATGCGTAGCTCTCGTCGGATATTGCCAGAGCCGTTAGTTTTCGGGGCCCGGAACACGGGGCCATATACTTCCGCTGGCAAGTCCTTACGCCAAGGCTGTAGCAAGGCTAATTCCGGGCCTTGCGGCGTGCCGGTGGCTTCCATGTCGGAATTCTGAAAGATGCTGTAAGTGCGTTTGTACAAACCATAAAACAGGTTCTTGTTGGTCCATTCAAAATCAAATACCAGGCCGATCGCCCGGCGTACCCGCCGGTCGGCAAATTTGGCTTTGCGAGTATTGATGAAAAAGGCCTGGAATCCGGAAGGATTATCATCGGGCATAACTTCCTTGATCAACCGACCGTCTTTCACCGCCGGCACATTGTCGTATTTGGTTGCCCAGTTGCGGGAAGTAAAATCTTCCCGGAAATCCAGCTTGCCGGCAAACAAAGCCTGTAATCCGATATCCCGATCGCGGTAATAATCCCAGGTGATGCGGCGAAAATTGTAACGTCCGCGATAGACCGCTAGACCCTTACCCCAATGATTATCAGCAAGAACATAGGTGATGGAACGGCCCGGATCCACCTTGTCCACTCTGTAGGGGCCACTACCCAGGGGTGGGGTCATGGTGGTTTTCGTGAAATCACGCTGCAGGTACCAGGCCTTGGAGATAATAGGCATGCTAGCGGCCGTGGCTGGCAGGTCACGGGTTAGGACACCCTTGGCGAAATTGAAACGTATTTTGCGGTGGGTCAGCACCTTGGTCCCGGTGATATCCTTGAACAGAACGCGAAAAGCCGGATGACCCTGTTCCTTTAGTGTCTTGAATGAAAAGGCAATATCCTCTGCCGTTATCTCGCTACCATCATGCCAGCGCGCCCGCGGCCGAATAGTAAAGGTGATCGACTGCCGGTTATCGGGAATTACAACACCACTGGCGATAAGACCATAAAAGGAATCCTCTTCATCGCCGGATGCGGTCATCAGTGTCTCGAATGTCAGTAACCGGCCGTCCACCCCAAACGGGTTGCTGCCCGCGGCCCACCGCCCTTTGAGAATAAAAGGATTTAAACTATCGAAATTTCCATTGTACCAAAGACGCAAGTGCCCGCCTTTCGGAGCGTTGGGGTTGACATAGTCGAAATGCGAGAATTCAGGGCCATAATTCAGTTTGCCAAGGATGGAGAAGCCATGTTGTGGTTTGGAGGCGGCTTGTCCAAACCAGCCTAGAAAAAACAACAAAAATAACGCAAGACGAATCATGGCCGGATGATAGCAGATCGATGTCACTTCCGCCCCTTCAGGGCCGCTTGAAGGGACTTGTCCTTTGCTTCGTCGACCCACCAAGTATCGGAGAATCCAAGCCCGTATTTAGGTTTGATAGCCGGACGTGAAAACCGGTTCCAATAGGCGATCCGGTAGCTGTTGATGTGCCAATTGGGGATGACGAAATGGTTCCATAACAGCACGCGATCCAAGGCGCGAGAGGCCGCAACCAATTCCCCGCGGTTGCTGGCAAAAATAATATGGTCGATTAGTTTGTCAATTGCTGGGTCCTTAATGCCGATGTAGTTTCGGCTGCCGGGTCGGTCAGCGGCTGCGGATCCCCAAAAATCCCGCTGTTCATTTCCTGGTGAAAGGGATTGTCCCCAGCTGCCCACGATGACATCGAAATCGAAATTCCGAATTCGGTTAATGTATTGCGAGGTGTCCACAACACGAACTTTGACCTTGATGCCCAGCCGTTCCATGGCCCGTTGGATGGGAGCAACAATTCGCGCGAAACCCTGGTTAACTAGCAGGAATTCCAGCGCCATGACTTCGCTGGTCTCGCCGTTGGTCAATTTACCGTCTTTCACAAACCAGCCCGCCGTTTCCAATAACCGCTTAGCTTGGCGAAGTTGGCGCCGCGATCTACCTGATCCATCTGTTTCGGGCAGCTTAAATTCCTTTGTGAATACTTCAGCAGGAATTTGGCCTCTCAATGGCTCCAGAAACCTCAATTCCGACCCGGTTGGTATTTTGGTCGCTGCCAGTTCGGAATTCGAAAAATAACTTCGGGTTCGTGTGTATTGGCCAAAAAACAGGTTTTTGTTTGCCCATTCAAAATCAAATGTCAGGGCAAGGGCCTCACGAACTCGACGATTCTGAAACTTTGACTTGCGAACGTTGAAGGCGAAGGATTGCATGCCGGTGGGATTATTGTTCGCTAGGGTTTCCCTGATGACTTTACCATTCGCAATGGCTGGAAAATTGTATTGGGTGGCCCAGACCTTAGCAGTATTTTCTTGGCGAAAATCGAAGGCGTTGGCCTTGAAGGCCTCAAGAGCCACGGTGGGGTCCCGATAATATTCAAAACGGATTGCGCCAAAGTTGTATCGGCCCTTGTTGACGCCAAGATTCCTGCCCCAGTAATCTGCTACCCGTTCGAAGGTGATGCTACGACCGGGATCGACCTTGCCAATTTTGTAGGGACCGCTGCCTAGGGGCGGCTCCAACGTAGTACGCTCAAAATCACGGCCTTGCCAGTGGTGTTTGGGTAATATCGGCAGCTGTCCGATAATCAGGGGCAGCTCGCGATTCTTCCGGCCCTTGAAAATAAATTTGACTTTGTGGGGGGATAAAACTTCGGCCTTTTCCACGTTGGCGTAGTAAAATCGGTAAAACGGCGCGCCCTTGGATTTCAGGATATCTAGGCTGAAGGCGACATCGTCTGCCGTAACAGGCTTACCGTCGTGCCAGCGGGCCTGTTTCCGTAGCATGAAACTGACCGAGGAAAGATCGTTTGCCACTAGGGCGCTTTCCACCAGCAAACCGTATTCTGCAAAAGCTTCGTCGCGGGAGGATTCCATAAGTGTGTCATAAATCAGCCCCAATCCGGCAGCGGAACTGCCTTTGATGGTAAAGCTGTTGAGGGTATCGAAGGTGCCACGGGCTTCCATGCGCACTAGGCCGCCCTTGGGCGCGTTGGGATTGACATATTCAAAATGATTGAAGCCCAGCGGATACTTGAGTGCACCGAACATGGATATGCCATGGCGGCCAAAACTGTCGTTAGCGGCGATTGCCGCTGGGCCAATGAACAATAGTCCAATCGTGAACAAAACCGCACGCATGGGTCATCTCCGGCTGTGTACTGGCTATTATGAAACGATGGCCTTTGAATGGTGCAATATCAAGACCTCGGAGATTGATTCTGTTCAGATGTTCGTAAATTCGACGTCGACTAACCTCGTAAAACCGCCAAAGCTTTCGCGTGCAGGGCCGGGTTGGCGGCGGCCAAGATGTTGTCAATTTCGATCTGACCGTCGAAACGCAGGCGACTGCCGTTCCAGTCCGTCACAACACCGCCGGCATTTTCGATGATGGGTACATGTGTGGCCACGTCCCATTCATGCACGTTGCCTTCCGTGACGATATCGATAAAGCCCGTGGCCAACATGGCGAAGGCGTAGCAATCCGCTCCCATGCGGGTCAGACCGGTCGCTTCAGACAGGCGTTCGAAACCCGCTACTTGATCGGAGCTGTAATAAGACATGTCTGTTGTGAACAGTTTTGACTTTGAGAGGTCTTCGTTTTTTGCCGTTACTATGGGCCGGCCATTCAGACTTGCCGTACCGTCCATGGCGCCGACCCAACGCTCCCGGGTAATCGGCTGGTCCATGATACTTAGCACCGGCTCACTGTCCCGGGCCAGGGCGATTAACGTTCCGAATAGTGGTATGCCGCTAATGAACAACTTAGTGCCATCGATGGGGTCGAGATACCAATACCATTTCCCGTCACCGGCCATTTCCGGAAACTCCTCGCCGCGAATGCCATGCCCAGGTGCTTCCGCCTCTATGATGGCCCGCATGGCCTTCTCGGCCTCTCGGTCAGCTATGGTTACGGGGCTTTCATCAGCCTTGGTTTCGATATTCAACTCGGTGCGGAAATAAGTACGGATGATTTCACCCGCGGCGTCCGCTAACCGATGGGCTATGGCCAAATAACAGCCGGGCTCATCCATATGCTTACTCTGCCGGCAGTGCGGGGGGTGAATCGTGCTTCGTAAGCATATAGGCGATTAAATTGGCCCGTTCCGTTGGTTTTTTGATGCCTTTGAAGGCCATCTTAGTGCCTGGCAAAATACCCTTGGGGTCGGCTAGGAAGGAATCCAGGTCCTGATAGTTCCATTCCCCACCCATCTCCTTCATGGCGTTGGAATACCTGAAGGCGGTGCCGCTCGCCTTGCTCTGGCCGATGATGCCATAAAGGGAGGGCCCAACCTTGTGTTTGCCGCCCTTGTCAAAGCTATGACAGGCTTTGCATTTTTTAGCAGCCTTTTCGCCCTCGGCCGGATCAGCCGCAGCTAAAAGAACGGCTAAACTAGCCGTGGTCTCGGCACCCTTGGCCGGTGTAGTCGCCGGCACAGCCTCTTCTTCGACGCCTTCGATTGCGATGGCGGTCTTGGCAGGCGCCGTCGGGTGGACAAGAACTTTGGAAATTTCGTTGATAACTACGAGCAGTAGTACGGCACCAACAACAGCACCAAATAGTTTGGTCAGTTCATACATTGTCACGGCGGCAACCCCAATCGTGCTTATGGAACCTCTTTCCCAATCGGGCGGCTCACCGTATAACATCGCCGCAACCCCTTGCCTAGAGTCAGCGCAGGAAGAGGCACAATGAATCAGCGGGCAACCGACCCGGCCCTTGTGGTAATTCCGGCCCGTATGGCTTCCGTCCGCCTGCCGGACAAGCCACTGGCGGATGTTCACGGGCAGCCGATGATCGTGCATGTCTGGCGCCGGGCGAAGGAGGCGGATGTGGGCCCGGTTTTAGTGGCGGCGGCGGAACAGGCCATTGTAGATGCAGTGGAGGGTGCCGGCGGCCAGGCGATCTTGACCGATCCGAACCACCCCTCCGGCTCGGATCGGATCTGGGAGGCGGTGGAAAATTACGATCCCGAGGGCCGGTATGAAAAGATTATCAATCTGCAGGGCGATCTGCCCACCATGGATGCCGAACAAATCCGTTTCGTCCTGGATTTGCTGCAGCCCGGGTCAGTGGATATTTCCACCTTGGCCGCCGAAATTACGGAAGCTTACGAACGGGAGGAGCCCAGCGTGGTCAAGGCGGTGGTCTCCATGCCACCGGGCGCTCGGCAGGGCCGAGGCCTTTATTTTACCCGCGTTGCAGCCCCTTCGGGCAAAGGGCCGCTGTATCACCATATTGGCATCTATGGTTACCGGCGCGCAGCGCTGGAGCGTTTTGTAAAGTTGCCACCAGGGCATTTGGAACAGCGAGAGCGGTTGGAGCAGTTGCGGGCCCTGGAGGCTGGCATGGTCATTGAGGTGGGCCTCGTTGACAGGGTGCCCTTCGGCGTCGATACTCCCGCCGACCTGGAGCGGGCACGTCGCGCCCTCGATCCAAAAACGTAATTATTTCAAATCTTTAGGGGCGATCCGCAATGGCCGAGGAAACTGTATCAGACCGTAATTCTGATCCCCACATGAACGTGGCCTTTCAGGGCCAGTTCGGTGCCTATTCCCATCTGGCCTGCCGCGAGGGTTTGCCGGAATACAACCCCCTGCCATGCCGCACCTTTGAGGATGCCTTTGCCGCGGTGAATGAAGGCCTGGCCGGGCGAGCTATGATCCCAATCGAAAATTCCCTGGCCGGACGGGTGGCGGATATCCATCACCTGATCCCAACGTCTGACCAGTACATCATCGGTGAGCATTTTCAGCCCGTGAACCATCAGCTCATGGCGCCTCAAGGCGCTAATTTGTCGGATATCAAGGAGGTCCACAGCCATATTCACGCTTTGCCCCAGTGCCGTAAATTAATCCGGGAACTAGGTATTGAGCCAGTGGTGCATGCGGATACCGCTGGCGCTTGTGAAATGATTGCCGAAAAAGGTGATCCAACCCTTGCGGCGATCGGTTCTCCTCTGGCAGCAGAAATCTACAATCTTCAAATCCTGCGGAAAAACATCCAAGACATCGGCAACAACGTGACCCGCTTCATAATTTTGTCGCGGGAACGAATCACGCCCCACCCCAGGGACGGGGATGCTATGACCACGATTGTCTTTCAGGTTCGTAGTGTCCCGGCCTCGCTCTACAAGACACTCGGTGGTTTCGCTACCGCAAATATCAACATTACAAAACTGGAAAGTTATATAGAACCGGGTAGTTTTGAACAGGCGCAATTTTATGCCGACTTCGAGGGGCATCCGGAAGACCAGCGTGTTGCTTGGGCCCTCGAGGAAGCGCAGTTCTTTTGCACTCGTATGCAGATTCTGGGCACCTATCCTCGCAATTCTTTCCGGCATGGCGAAAGTACGCAGTACAAAGCCCCTCACGTTAAGGGCTGATCGTGAAAACCAAACGCGCCATCATGGTAATCGGCTGTCACGCGGAAGGCGAGGTGGGTCGGGTAATAACTGGTGGCGTGTTGCCACCTCCTGGAGAAACACTCTTCGAACAACGGGAGTATCTACGTACGCACGACGATGAGTTGCGAAAGTTTTTGCTTTATGAACCCCGTGGTGGCGCTTTTGTGCATGTAAACCTGATCGTCCCGCCGAAGACGCCTGGCGCCGATGCAGGCTTCATCATCATG
>CAZDQC010000119.1:9553-10698 GCA_964507245.1 uncultured Rhodospirillaceae bacterium | reverse complement strand
CTAGGCTGATGCTGTCGAGAGCAATTTGAATAGCGTGGTTGACCTGGTTCCAGTGACCGCTTAGAGAACATTGTGGCATTGCGTCACAGGAGGTGTCAGCACCCTCAATACAGGCTGTCAGCGCGATCGGCCCCTCGAAAATTGTGACTATTTCAGCGACAGAGATATCTTTGGGCGCACGACCCAAGCGATAGCCTCCCGATGCGCCGCGGTGGGACGTTAGAATCCCAGTCTTGCTGAGTTGTTTCATCAGTTTGGAGACAGAAGGCAAAGGCAGGGCCGATTCCCGGGCCAATTGTGCCGCGGTGACTACACGATCGTTGTCTAGGGCTAGATGGCTCAACATGACAACCGCGTAATCTGTCATTTTATTTAGGCGGACCATGAGCACCTCGCATTTAGGACTAAAATAGTCCTGTTTAAATAGAGGTTTGCAATGGCATGTCAAGTTGCAAGGTACATACGTGTATAATTAGCGGAATTTTATGCTAATTCGCATCAATAATTGGTAGATAGAAAGTTCGCGTTCTCACCATCAGGAAATTTAGTAATGCTTCGAACCTCTGTCACGATTTTGCCCGTACTTGCGGCAATCGTCCATTTATCCGTCGCATCGGCCGTAGCAGAGCGAAAGCCGCTGTTCGAGCTGGGCCTGGCAGGTGGCGCAGGTTACATCCCCGACTATCCGGCTGCAGGTCAAAACCACTTCAACGGTATCGCACTGCCTTTTCCTATCTATCGTGGCGATTTCATCCGCTCCGACAGTAAAGGTCTATTACGGGGTCGAATTATCCACAGTCAGAATTTCGAGCTGGATGTCTCACTTTCGGGATCGCTGGATGCCGATTCCGATAATAACGATGCGAGGCGCGGCATGCCCGATCTAGACCATATGGCCGAAGTAGGCCCGCGCATACAATGGACCTTTGCCCGTGCCGCCCGCTGGGCCCGCATGGACCTGGAACTGCCTTTCCGTGCCGTATTCTCCACTGATTTCTCCTCCGTCGAACATCGCGGTTTCCTATTCGAGCCGCAGTTGGCTTATCAACATGAAAATTTTTTCGATACGGGCACCAAGTTGAAACTTGGTTTGTCCACAATCTTCGCCGACGAGGACTTACAGGACTATTTCTATCAGGTCGACG
>CAZDQC010000119.1:0-9453 GCA_964507245.1 uncultured Rhodospirillaceae bacterium | reverse complement strand
CCCATACGGCAGGTGCCCGTTGGGTGGTAAGTGGTCTCTGCCGTTCGCCTGATCCAATCCAACATGGCGGTATCGCCCTGAATATCTTCGCCCGGAGCTTCTTCGACCCCGCGAAAGGCATCCAGGGCCGTGGCGTTCATTAAATTACGTACCATCTGCACCCCGTCCAAGATGCATCGGCGATCGGAGTCCACGTCCAAGAAATTGAAATTGATCGCCGGATATTCATGGGGATCGGATGATTTGGCGTGAATATGGCCCATGCTGTCCGGCCGGCATTGATAGACCGTGGCAATCATGCCCGGTTCCGGACCTAGGTAGCGCTTGTTGGGGTCGTCATAGCGGAAGGGCACCAGATGCAACTGGATATCCGGGGTCTCCAATTCCGCCCGTGTGCGCATGAAGGCAAGCATTGGCGCCGCTGGTAGGCCAAGGAAACCACGTCGGTTGATGGCGTAACGCAGCACCTGCCAGCCCAAACCCAAGCCAGAAACCTTGCCGTTATAGGTCACGTCTTTCTGTGTCACCTTCCATTTCATACGCGGTGCGATATGGTCACGCAAATTCTCGCCCACTCCCCATAAATCGTGGTTGACCGTAATACCCAGGTCCTGCAGACGTCCGGCCTGTCCAATGCCGGATAACTCCAAAACCTGGGGTGATTTGATCGCGCCAGCACTTAGGATAACCTCCCGGCCAGCTCGCGCCGTCATACGCTGTCCCTTGGCACTATATGCGACGCCCACTGCCCGCTTTCCTTCAAGTAGCACCTGTTCCACCAGCACTTCCGCCTCAACCCGTAAATTAGACCGTTTCATGGCCGGCCGAAGATATCCGGCGGCTGCTGAAGCCCGCTTACCGTTGCGGATCGTGGTCTGGGTCTTGCACATACCTTCCTGAGTGGCGCCGTTGTAATCGAGATTATAGGGCACGCCAATTTCGGCCCCGGCCGCGATCCAGGCGTCATACAATGGGCTCTCATCCTTGCATTCCGAAACATGTATTGGCCCGCCTTCGCCGCGAATACCATCATCGCCGCGTTCGAAATCTTCCAATTTGCGGAAGTAGTTTTTGACTGTATCAAAATCCCAGCCACGATTACCTTGCTGCGCCCAGGTATCGTAATCCAACGGCTGCCCACGCACATAAACCATGCCGTTGATGGCCGATGAACCGCCCAATACTTTGCCACGCGGCACCGGTATAGTGCGGTTGGCGGTACCTTCTTCCGGCTCGGACCGAAATCGCCAGTTGGCCGCCGGGTTATCTAGAAGCAGGGCAAATGAAATCGGAAATTGGGTAAGAAAATTGCTGCGCTTCCCCGCCTCCAGCACTAACACATTATACTTGCCTGAGGCGCTCAACCGGTTTGCTAGCACACACCCAGCCGAACCGGCCCCAATAACGATATAATCGTACTCCATAATATTTTCTCCCGAGTATTTTTGCCAGGATACGCCGCCTGATAATAAACAGCAAAGGCCCAGGTCGGAATGAGACGAGCTTTTTGATGGCAGGGTCTTCTATCCAGGCCCAAAAAACTACACACACTTTCCCACTCCCTTGACGACAAACTAATATCCTGGCGCAAGTGTTTGTTCACACCTCGCATGGAGGTTGGAAGACTTAGATTACAGAAGCTTGGCCAGACTTTAGTAGAGGTCTTGTTGGTTTTCCAGATGAAGCAGGGGATGGTGATAATGTCTATCGAAAAAGGCGATTGGCAACGTTAGGGTAGACGGCAAGAATTTTTTTCAGGTCATTTTGCTGATGGAGTTTTCTGACCTCACCTAACTCGATTGCACGAGTCTTGGTGAGGATCGGTACCCGCGTCGATTATTTTGCACCGCGATTATTGTATCCATTAAATTGTTACTAAATGTATTAGGGTAATGTCGTGTTGAATTTGAGAGTCGGGTGCAAGGCTACTCCAGGCCTACATACAGATTGACTTTGCGCGCGCCGAGGCGGCGAGATTGTTTCCGGCAGAGGGAAGAAATTATGAGCAAAGACACGGATGCTGCCGGTCGTCTAGCGGCGCTGCGTGAGGAATTGGTGGCACAGGGGCTGGATGGCTTTGTCGTGCCCATGGCAGATCAGTATCAAAACGAATACGTGCCGCCCCAGGCAAAGCGCATTGCCTGGCTGACCGGATTTACAGGCTCCGCTGGGTTGGTGGTGGTATTAAAGGAAAAGGCAGCCGCCTTTACCGATGGCCGCTATACTCTACAAATCGAAAAACAGGTTGATGGTGCCCTGTATGATCGCTTGCACATTGGCGATCACCCGCCATCCGATTGGATCAGCACAAATCTTCCTAAGGGCGCCAAGCTTGGTTACGATAGCTGGCTATTCACAGATGCCGGCGTAGCACGCTTCCGCAAGAGCGTGGAGGCTGCGGGTGGTGAACTGGTGGCGGTCACCGACAACCCCCTCGATAGCGTCTGGCATGAACAGCCCGACCCACCCATGGCCCTGGTGGTGCCCCATGATATTGCCTTCGCAGGCGAGTATTCGAGCGATAAACGGGCCCGTCTGGCAGCTGAAATGGGAGCAGATGCCCTGGTCATCACGGCACCTGATTCCATTGCCTGGTTACTTAATATTCGCGGCGCGGATATCCCTCATTCACCCCTGCCGCTGTCCATGGCAATATTGTATAAAGACAGCAGGGTCGATCTGTTCCTAGATGCAACCAAACGGGCCCGGGGGCTTGGCGGTCATCTGGGTAACGAGGTTTCCCTGCAGCCAGCCGACAGCTTCGCCGCAACCTTGGATGGTTTGGCCGACAACACGGTACAGCTTGATCCTGCCTTGACGGCGGCGTGGGTCTTTGAACGTCTGGACCAGACGGGCGCCACCATTGTACGGAGCGCCGACCCCTGCCAGCTACCCAAGGCCATCAAGAATAAGGGCGAACTAGCCGGTGCCCGCGCAGCACATCGCCGGGACGGAGTAGCCTTGTCCAAATTTCTACACTGGCTGTCGGTATTTGCCCCGCAAGGCGATATCGATGAGTTGGGCGCAGAGGAAAAATTGGCGGAATACCGCCAGGAGGGTGAGCATTTCAAAGATTTAAGTTTCCCAACGATCACCGGTTCGGGCCCCAACGGCGCCATTGTACACTATCGGGTCAGCGCCGAAAGTAATCGAATATTGGGGTCGGGGGAGCTGTATTTGGTGGATTCTGGGGCACAATATCTTGACGGCACAACTGACGTTACCCGTACCATCGCCATTGGAAAACCGAGTCCTGATATGCAGGAACATTTCACACGGGTTTTGAAAGGACATATCGCCATCGCCACGACACGCTTCCCAGAAGGCACCACGGGAGCGCAACTAGATGTTTTAGCTCGCCACGCTCTTTGGCAGATTGGTCTGGATTTCGACCATGGTACGGGACACGGCGTTGGTAGTTATTTAAACGTTCACGAGGGTCCACACTCCATTTCCAAGCGGCAGCAAACACAGGATCTGCGGTCTGGTATGGTGGTCTCCAATGAGCCTGGATATTATAAAACCGGTGCCTACGGCATCCGCATCGAAAATCTGCTGTTGGTGCGCCAGTCCGAGATCCCTGGGGCAGAGCGCACTATGTTGGAATTTGAAACCCTGACGCTTGCCCCGATCGACCGCACCGTCATCGCAGTCGGACTACTGAACCAAACGGAGCGAGCCTGGTTAAATACCTATCATCAAAGGGTTTTTGAGGTCCTGTCACCGCAATTGGATGACCCTATCCGTGAATGGCTGGATGAAGCGACGCAGCCTATTTAGCTAGATCCCGGGTCGCCGTCTGAATATGGAGATCCATGGCCGCACGGGCGGCAGGTCCATCTTTGGCTTCGATGGCAGCGAATATATCTCGATGCTGCGCCAGTGAGGTGCGCGCTAGGATTTCTGAGCGGTCGGGGGTAAGCGCCAATCGTTCGCCAATCCAAGTCTGAATCTGGCTCCGAATGACGTTGATCAGTCGATAGAGCATTCTATTTTGCGCCGCCCGTGCAATTTGGAAATGAAAATCGGCGTCAAATTTTTGGAATATTGTAGGGTGACCGAGATTTTCCTCCATACCGTTCAGCGTCATCCCGATGACGGCAAGGTCTTCTTCCTCGGCTCGTTCGGCAGCCCAGTAAGCCGCATTTGTTTCTAACATATGGCGGGTTTCTACCAGGTCGTCCCGGCTTTGCAGGTCGCTTAGCAGACCCCAGTGTAGTGACTTTTGAAACTGCCCTGTTTCGGCTGCAACAAAAGTGCCACTGCCCATGCGACCCTCTAACAATCCTATTGTAATCAAAGGTTTAAGAGCTTCCCGAACCGATGTCCGGCCGACACCAAATCGTTTACATAATTCCCGCTCAGAGGGGAGGCGGTCGCCTGGTTTTAAGATCCCTTGGGCAACCAGGCCACGCAACTGATCGACGATGGCATCACTTACCGTGGCCCGTTCAATTTTGCGATAAGGATTTTCAATTTCCTTAAATTTGCTCATGGGATAAAAGGTTTTCCAGCTTTTACTTTACAGTTTTCCGATAGCTTTCTAAAATTGGTCTGACCAGCTGGCCTATATTGATCCTTTGTGCCGTTCTTGGTCAAGCTTTGAGATGAAAGTAACGTCATGGAAGATCCATTTGCCGGTCTGGGAATGCGGGTCGAACTGGTATCGACGGATAAGTATTTTCGCGACGTCTCCATCGCCCTTTATGCCCAAGAAAATACGGATGGTTGGTGTTTCCTTGTGCGGAGCTTTTCCTCCTACGATGGTATAAAGGCGCGCATCGGGTTTATCCTGGACGGGATGAAGACCCTGGGCGGTATGGAAACAGCGGGTGAGGACCGTCTGCGGTTTCCCTGCAGGACCCAACATCTGGTCGCGGTACGGCGCCTTTTCCTGCAAGCCTGCAAGGCGAAGCCGGAGGTGGCAGCGCAGGAATTATCGCTTTCTTTATGGGACAAAAAATCTGAATTGATGGTCACGGCAAAGGCTCGGGGCGCCGGCACCTATATTCTTTCAGCTGACGGCAACGGTGGTCGACGTTTGATGGCCCTGAGGAATGCCATGATCAAACTGGCCGACGTAGAGACGGATGAAGAAGTAGGAGAGCAGTTTTACTTTGCCTGCGGCCATGATCACCACGCTTTAGTCGGCCTGTTGTTGCAATCAGCGCCTAATGTGCGCGCGGTCATGCGGGAATTCGAAATGAATGCGTCCAAGGGTGTTCTCCTGGCGCCCGGTAGTCAGAAATAGGGGAGGGACATGACGCAATCTATGACCAGCCGGGAACGGGTATTGGCGGCTCTACACGGCGAGCAAGTGGACCGTACACCGATTTGCAATCCCACTTCGGTGGCCACGGTGGAGTTGATGGATTTAGTCAATGCGCCCTTTCCCGATGCCAACCGCGAAGCGGAACCCATGGCGCGCCTGGCTGCAACGGCGCATACAATTCTAGGCTTTGACACGGTCATGCCGGTATTTTCCATCATCCAGGAATCGTCGGCATTGGGCTGCAAGATGCAATGGGAGGGCAAGGATAATTGGCCTACCGTGCGGATGTCTGAGCCGATCTGGGAACATCCCGATGATGTTTACGTGCCTAATGATCTAATCGACCACCCCGACACGAAATGCGTGCTGGATGCCATCAAGCTGTTACGTGAAGATTTGGGACCCGATGTGGCCATTATCGGCAAGACCATGGGGCCCTGGTCCTTGGCTTATCACTGTTTTGGCGTAGAGCGCTTCTTGCTACTGTCCTTAGATGATCCCGAAGCCACGAAGAAGATTCTCGAAAATTTGAAAAAGGCCACCATCGATTTTGGTCGGGCCCAGATCGAAGCGGGGGTCGATGCACTGACTCTACCGGATCACGCCACAGGCGATCTTGTCAGCGGCGAGTATTACCATCGCTATCTGAAAGATCTACATACTGAATTCGCCAAGGCCATTCCCTGTCCCTTGATCCTGCATATTTGCGGTCGCACCGTGGATCGCATGGGCTTTATTGCAGAAACTGGCATGGCGGCCTTCCACTACGACTCCAAAAACGGTGCGGCGGAAAGCATGGAGAAGGTAGAGGGCCGAATCGCCTTGGTGGGGAACATCAACAATCCGGAAACACTGTTTGCCAAAAACCCCGATGACGTTAAGGCTGAAGTCTTTGCCAATTTGGACGCCGGCGTGCATATGATCGGGCCCGAATGCGCTATTCCCCTGCAAACCTCCATCGCCAACCTGCGGGCTATTCCCGAGGCCGTGCATGAATGGCACGACCGGCATTGAGTCATACAAAACATTCACAAAACGGTAGAGTATTCATGGCGGAATTGACCGACATTCAGAACCAAACATTGATTGATGAGATTGAAGAATATCTCGAACGGCCCGATGAAATCGAACGTTTCGTAGAACTTTTCAGTCGAGCTAAACCGCGCCTGCAGGAGATCGCAGCGGCGATAATCGAGGGCGACGACGATGGCGCGGACGAATTGACGGAGTCGGCCCTTACGGAAGGTATCGACGCCATCGAGATTATGGATGATGGCCTGATCAGCGGAATGGGTATCGTCGGCATAAAATTCCGGGAGAATTTCGTTTTCGTGCCGGAAGTACTCAGCTGTGCCCGGGCCATGCGTGCTGGCATGGCGCATATCGATCCGATCCTCTCTGCCTCCGGCGTGGAAAAGCAGGGCACAGTTATAATGGGCACGGTGAAGGGCGATCTGCACGACATCGGAAAGAACCTGTGCATCATGATGCTGCGTGGATCCGGCTTTGATGTCATCGATCTAGGTGTGGACGTGGCCGAAGACACTTTTATTGATGCGGTGGAGGATAGCGGAGCCAAGGTCTTGGGCATGTCTGCCTTGCTGACTACCACCATGCCCAATATGGGGAGGACCATCGAGGCTTTTATCGATGCCGATTTGCGCGACGAGGTACAGATTATGGTCGGCGGCGCGCCCGTGACCCAGGAGTTTTCTGATGATATGGGTGCCGATGGTTATGGCCCTGATGCCCTGAGCTGCGTTGCTGTTGCCAAAGAACTGATCGCGGCGGCCTAGCCGTCTTCAACCAAAATATCCATGCCAGGCTCCTCAAAAAAAGATTATCAGAAACGGCTCGACAAAATCACCGAAATTTTTAGCGACATTCTGGGAAATGCCCAGAACCAGGTGAAAGGGCAGGGGCGTTGTCCCTATCGCACAGCCAAGGACGTCTGCACCGCTAAATTTGGCTGTGCCAACCGCGAGGATCCGCGAGATCGAAGCGAGGCGCCCATCTGCGCTCATGATGGCAACCTGGATTTCCGCACCGCCTGGGAAACTCAACCCGAAAGTTACGAGAAAACTAAAATCAAAATAGAACAAGTAAAACTGGAAGCCACGAACCGGCGCAAGGACAAACGGGCGGGCATGGAAGGCCAAATTGCGCCGGCCCAGACATTGTTCGACCTTGCTGATGATCGGCAATTGCGCCTGGCCACCTCGTGCGGCCGTTACGGCGAATGCCACGAATGCATTGTCACCGTGAACGAGGGTATCGATGCGCTAGCGCCCCGTTCGGAAGCCGAAGAGTTTCTAACAGACAACTACCGTTTAGCATGCCAGGCGGAGATTATTGACGCTATGGCGCAGATCACGTTCGAACCGCTGATCCGCACTCCTCGCATCCTGCACACAGCGTTTGATAAAGCTATTGACCTAGACCCAGGCGTTCACCGCCAGGGCGATAAAATCTTGCGTGATGGCCAAGTCATCGACAAGTACCGCGGGCATGTTTACGGCCTTGCCATCGATTTGGGCACCACGACCGTGGCCGCCGATTTAATCGATCTGGAAACGGGACACTCGATCGCCGTGGCTTCGTTTGAAAATCCCCAGCATTTTGGCGGGAGTGACGTCATGCACCGCATCTCCTATGACGGCGGGCCACACCGGGGCGAATTAAATAAGGTCCTAATCAACGCCTTGAACCGGGAGATTGAGGATCTTTGCACCCGATTTGCATTCAAACGCCGGGAAATTTACGAAATGGTGGTCGCTGGCAATGCTACCATGCGGGACCTGTTTTTCAATTGTGACGTGCAGCCCATTGGCCAGCGGCCCTATAAATCGCCCATTGAGCTAGCCTTTCTGGCTGGAGAACGGGAGACCACCGCCCTTGCTATTGAAGCGCGCAAACTGCGCCTGCGTGCCCATCCAAAGTGCCTGGTACATGGCCTACCCCTGATTGCTAGTCATGTGGGGGGCGATGCCGCTGCATCTTTGTTAGCCTTGAATATCTCCCCCGACGACCCTGAAATCACCATGCTGGTGGATATGGGCACCAATACTGAAATTGTGCTTGCCGGCCAGGGCCGCCTAATGGTGGCTTCAGCCCCCGCAGGCCCGGCTTTTGAGGGAGGTCTGGTGCAATACGGAATGGCTAGTTACGACGGCGCCATCGAGTCCGTATGGCTAGAGGGCGTGGAATTTGGCTGGCGCACAATTGGCGATGTGGCGCCGGTGGGCCTGTGCGGCTCTGGCCTAATCGACATACTGGCTTTGTTGTTGCGAAGCGGTGCTATGGACGAGAAGGGGGCTCTGGCGCGGGAGAAAGGCCGGCGCAATGCGGAAGTCGTGGTAGCACCCGCTCATGGCATCACCATATCTGGCCTGGATATTTCGCACCTGTCCCAGGCCAAGGCAGCCTCGAACGCCGGGCAGACCATTCTCATGGATCGGTTTGGCGTTAATTCCGCTCAGATTGACCGGTTGCACCTGGCAGGCGGATTTGCTTCCCATGTAAATGTCAGCAATGCGGTCGAAATTGGGTTATTGGCTCCCGTCAGGGCGGATCGGATTATCAAAGCCGGCAACACGGCGTTAAAAGGCGCAGCGGAGGCCTTATTAAACCAGAACCGGCGTCTTTATTTGGATCAACTGGTCCGCCGGGCCGAACATGTTGAATTGGAAAGCGAAACAAATTTCTTCGATATCTTCGTGGAAGCCTGCTTTTTCAAGCCCATGGCCAGCGTTTAGAGGAATTAAGTATGCAAATTGACGGCTTGGACCGCGAGTTCATTGTGATTGGCGAGAATGTGCATACCACGCGGGTTTTGCTTCGCCGCAATAATCGCGTGAGAGTGGACGACAATGGTGCTGATGCCATCAGTTATATGGATCAGGCCGGTAATACGAGATTTCTGGTCATCCCCGAGATCATTAAGGAAACCCAGGATTTCCAGGAAGGCCGGATCAAACACGTTAAGGCGGCCCTTCAAATTGCTATGAGCGAGAATTGTGACACTGGGTTAGATTATATTCGGGCCATCGTTACCCAACAAGAAGCGGCAGGGGCCGATTATTTAGATATCAACGTGGACGAAATCTCCCTAAAAAAGACGGAACAAATAACCGCTATGAAATGGCTGGTCGATAAGGTGATGAGGATGGCAACGCGTCCAT
>CAZDQC010000118.1:4669-10865 GCA_964507245.1 uncultured Rhodospirillaceae bacterium | reverse complement strand
GTCACGGATCATACCGTATTTTTCAGCCACTTGACGGGCGAGTCCAAAAACAGCAGCACCATCATCACGGGCAACGGCGCCGCTACCCAGCAAAATGATAGGCCGCTGCGCCACCGCAAGAACCTGGGCAAAATCATGACCGCCGTCGACGATTTCTCTCAAGGTTGCCGGGCCGACGCCAAGGTGGTCGTATTTGTATGTCAACTCCACTTTTGGCCCGATCACGCCGACCTTCAATCCACCCCGAAGCCAACGCTTGCGTATCCGGGCATTTATCAGGGTTGCTTCCCAGCGCGTATTGGTACCGACCAGCAGAATGGCGTCTGATTCTTCAATGCCCGATATAGATGTATTGAACAGATAATCGCCGCGATGCATGCCGCTGATTTTAGCGCCGTCTTGGCGGCAATCGAGGTTAGCGGAACCAATAACAGCGAACAGTTCCTTTAAGGCCAGCATTGCCTCTACGTCCGCCATGTCGCCGGCGATGGCGGCCATTTGCGAACCTTCCATGTCATACATCTTGGCTTTAATGGCGGCAAAGGCTGTCTCCCAACTTGCCGCTTGAAGTCGGCCATCAACCCGCACATAGGGTTTGTCTAGACGCTGACGGCCCAGACCATCAACCGCATAGCGGGAACGGTCACCCAGCCATTCCTCGTTCACGTCCTCATGCAGACGCGGCAGCACCCGCAGTACCTCGTTACCCCGGCAGTCGATGCGAATATTGCAACCTACCGCGTCATGGACATCGATACTTTCGGTCTTGCGCAATTCCCAAGGTCGAGCATTGAACGCATAGGCTTGGTTGGTCAGCGCGCCCACAGGGCAAACATCCACCAAATTCCCCGATAGTTCAGATGTCAGAGCCTCTTCAACATAGGTGCCGATTTCGGTCTCCTCGCCCCGGAAGGTAGCGCCCAGTTCCTCAACACCGGCGATTTCAGTCGCGAAACGGATGCACCGAGTACAGGCAATGCAGCGGGTCATGGATGTCGCGACCAACGGCCCAAGGTATTTATCCTTCAAGGCCCTCTTATGCTCTGCAAACCTGCTATTGCCTCGGCCAAAGGCCATAGCCTGATCCTGTAAATCACACTCGCCGCCCTGATCGCAGATCGGGCAATCCAAGGGATGATTGATCAAAAGAAATTCCATGGCGCCCTTACGCGCCTTGAGAGCAACCTCGGAATTTGTGCGAATGATCATACCATCACCCACGGGCATAGCGCACGAGGCGATGGGCTTGGGTGCCTTCTCCAATTCCACCAGACACATGCGACAATTACCAGCAATGGAAAGGCGATCGTGATAACAGAAGCGGGGAATTTGGATACCCAGTTCCTCCGCCGCCTGTAACACGGTGGTATTCTGTTCTACCTCTATTTCCTGGCCGTCAATTGTCAGCGTAGGCATATCTTTATGATCCTCGCTCTCTCTAGGCCGCCGCAGATTGCCTATTTTTGCGGTCTATGATGCGCTCCTCGACCATGGGCCTGAAATGACGCATTAGACCCTGAATGGGCCAAGCCGCCGCGTCACCAAGTGCGCAAATCGTATGTCCCTCAATCTGAGTGCTAACTTCAAGCAACATATCGATTTCTTCCACGTCCGCCTCGCCGGTGGCCAAACGTTCCATGATCCGCCACATCCAGCCCACACCTTCCCGGCAGGGAGTGCATTGGCCACAGGATTCATGAGCATAGAATTTGGAAAGTCGGGCAACGGCCCTAATCAAATCTGTTGACTTGTCCATTACGATTACAGCCGCCGTACCTAGGCCAGATTTTTCAGCCGCTAGGGAATCAAAGTCCATGAGCACCGAGTCGCAAATGGATTTCGGCAACATGCGCACGGATGACCCGCCCGGGATGACGGCTAGCAAGTTGTTCCAACCGCCCCGCACTCCGCCGGCGTGCCTCTCAATCAATTCCCGTAGTGGAATGGACATTTCTTCTTCCACGTTACAAGGGTGATTTACGTGGCCCGAAATGCAGAAAACCTTAGTGCCCGTGTTGTTTTCCCGGCCGAGGCCGGCAAACCAGTCGGCGCCGCGCCGCATGATGGTGGGCGCTACTGCAATGCTCTCCACGTTGTTCACAGTGGTGGGTCGGCCCCAAACCCCAACCACCGCCGGGAATGGTGGTTTCAGGCGCGGCTGGCCCTTTTTGCCTTCAAGGCTTTCGATCAGAGCCATTTCCTCGCCGCAGATATATGCACCCGCTCCACGATGGACGAAAACATCAAATGAATATCCGGAACCGCAGGCGTCCGACCCAATCAGTCCGGCGTCATAAGCCTGCTGCACGGCAGCTTCCAAATTGTTTGCCTCAACGAAAAATTCACCGCGGATATAAATGTAAGCAGCAGAGGCACGCATAGCGAACCCGGCAATCAGGCAGCCTTCCACTAATTTATGAGGGTCGTGGCGCATTAACTCGCGGTCTTTGCAAGTGCCTGGCTCGCCCTCATCCGCATTGACCACCAAATATGTGGGTTTGCCATCGGATTCTTTTGGCATGAAGGACCATTTCAGACCCGTCGGGAAACCGGCGCCACCTCGCCCCCGCAGACCTGAGGCCTTAATTTCGTCGACAATGGCGTCGGGCCCTTTTTCCAATATCGACTTGGTATTGTCCCAATCGCCTCGCTTGCATGCCGCCTCCAGACCCCAATCCTGGAATCCATAAAGATTGGTGAAGATACGATCTTCATCCTTCAGCATCAGCCGTCCCCCATGAATTCGTGCAAGGTGGTGGGCCCATGGGCCGGCTCCGAAGCGTGGCGGCTATTCTGTGGTCCCGCCTTGGGCTTTTCACCATTGGCCAGCGAATTTAGAACGGCTTCTGTGCTTTCGGCCGTCAAATCCTCGTAATAGTAATCGTTGATCTGCATCAGCGGCGCATTAACACAGGCACCTAGACATTCGACTTCGACCACCGTGAATTTGCCGTCAGCGGTAGTCTCGCCTAACCCGATGCCCAATTTCTTCTTGCAGGCGGACACCACGTTGTCCGAACCCCGCAACCAGCACGGGGTCGTGGTGCAGACTTGGACAAAATGTTCGCCTACGGGCGCCAGGTTATACATGGTGTAAAACGTGGCCACTTCATAAACCCGAATTCGCGGCATATCCAGCATTTCAGCAACCGCATTCATGGCCGTTCGCGGCAGCCAGTTCTGATGTTGGCGCTGTGCCAGATCTAACAGAGGCATGACCGCACTGGCCTGACGCCTGTCCGGGTACTTGGCTATAATTTTCTTAGCCTTTTCCAAATTTTCAGCCGTGAAAGCAAAGCTGTCAGGCTGCAACTCTTTGGGTGCTGGTACGCGTTTCATCGATCAATCTCACCAAATACAACGTCCAGACTGCCAATCACGGCTACAGAATCAGCTAACAGATGCCCCTTACACAGATGATCCATTGCCGCTAGGTGCACATAACCCGGCGACCGGATCTTGCAGCGATATGGCATGTTGGTTCCATCGGAGATCAGGTAAACGCCAAACTCACCCTTGGGCGCTTCGATCGAGGTATAAGTTTCACCGGCTGGAACCTTGAAACCTTCGGTATACAGCTTGAAATGATGGATCAAAGCTTCCATGGATTGTTTCATATCCGCACGCGCCGGGGCCGCAACCTTGTGGTCTTCGCTAATTACGGACCCCTCAGGCATTGTCTCCAGCACCTGTTTGATAATGTGACAGGATTGGCGCATTTCTTCTACCCGGCACAGATATCGGTCGTAACAGTCGCCATTCTTGCCGACCGGAATGTCAAAATCATACTTCTCATAGCCGTCGTACGGCTGGGCCTTCCGCAGATCCCAGGGCAGGCCGGTGCACCGAAGCATCACGCCGGAAAATCCCCAATCCATGGCTTCATCTGGGCTTATGACGGAAATATCGACATTGCGTTGCTTGAAGATTCTATTTTCCGTCAACAAGGTTTCCATGTCATCGATGAAATTCTGGAAACCGTTTACGTATTTACCAATATCCTCCACCATGCCCAGAGGCAAGTCTTGGCTTACGCCACCCACTCGGAAATAGTTGGCATGCAGGCGGGCGCCTGAAACGCCCTCGTAAAACTCCATAAGTTTTTCACGTTCTTCATAACCCCACAGCGCCGGCGTGATCGCGCCTACATCCATGCCCTGGCTAACTACATTCAACAAATGATTCAACAAGCGGGTAATTTCGGAAAACAGCACCCTGACCGCCTGACCTCTCTCCGGCACCTCCAAGCCCAATAATTTCTCAATAGCCAAAACGTAGGCATGTTCCATGGCCATGGGCGAGACATAGTCCAAGCGGTCGAAATAAGGGAGCGCCTGCTGATAGGTTTTGTATTCAATCAGCTTTTCAGTGCCGCGATGCAACAAGCCTATATGGGGATCGCAGCGTTCGATGACCTCACCATCCAACTCCATTACCAAACGTAATACGCCATGAGCCGCTGGATGCTGCGGCCCAAAATTTAGAGTCATATTCTTGATGTTGACTTCGGCCATCAACCCAGATCCTATCCTTCGGCCTTTTCATCCCCAGGTAATGGCGTGTTGGAAGCGCATTCCCACGGCGAAAGGAAATCAAACTTGCGAAACTCCTGAGACAATTTCACCGGGTCATAAACAACACGCTTGCGCTCATTGTCGTATCGCGTTTCGACAAAACCGGTCAGTGGAAAGTCCTTGCGTAGAGGATGCCCCTCGAAGCCATAGTCAGTTAACAAGCGGCGCAGGTCCGGGTGGTCGGAAAACATCACGCCATACATGTCCCAAATTTCTCTTTCGAACCAGTTGGCTGAATTATGAACGCCCGTAATCGACAGCACAGGCGTTTCGTCATCCGCCTCAACCTTGATGCGAATGCGTTGATTGTGAACCAGACTCAATAGGTTGTAGACGACATCAAAGCGTTTTGGCCGTTCCGGATAGTCAGTGCCGCAAATATCTACCAACACCTTAAACAGGCACATGGGATCGTCTCGTAGGAATGTCACCACCTTAACTATCTGTTCCGCCCGCGCGGTGACCATCAGTTCATTATGAGCGATAGAGATTCCCATCACTTGATCTGATAACACGCTGGCCACATGCTGACCCAGTTCCTCTAATGCGCTGTCGTCCGCCATGTCCAAGCCTGCTGTTGTTCCTGTCAGATATGCTGTCTGTTACGAGGCTATCTATCGCAAAAAGGTGCCAGTTCGGCGAATTTTCTTCTGCAACTGCAAAATGCCATAAACCAGCGCCTCAGCCGTGGGCGGGCAGCCAGGTACATAGATATCTACCGGAACAATTCGGTCGCATCCGCGCACCACTGAATAAGAATAATGGTAGTATCCGCCACCGTTAGCGCAGCTTCCCATGGAAATGACGTAGCGCGGCTCTGGCATCTGGTCATAAACCTTGCGCAGCGCTGGTGCCATCTTGTTCGTGAGCGTTCCTGCCACGATCATCACGTCCGATTGCCGGGGCGAGGCACGCGGCACTACACCCATACGGTCCAAATCGTACCGGGGCATGTAGGCATGGATCATTTCCACCGCACAGCAGGCTAGGCCGAAGGTCATGGGCCAAAGAGACCCCGTACGGGCCCAATTCACCACCTTATCCAGCTGCGTGGTAATAAAACCCTTATCGAGCAATTCCTCGGAGAAGTCAGCTAAGGCTGCATTTTCCAGGGTATCGGCCTCCACCAATGCACCCGGCTGGGTAGGCGTCTCTATTCCCATTCCAGCGCGCCTTTTTTCCATTCATAAATGAAGCCGATGGTCAGAATACCTAAGAAAATCATCATCGACCAAAACCCAAGCAGACCGATTTGTCCCAACGATACAGCCCAGGGAAATAAAAAGGCTACTTCCAAATCAAAAATGATAAACAAGATAGCAACCAGATAGAACCGCACATCAAAGCGGCCCCGAGCATCATCGAACGCCTCGAACCCGCATTCGTAGGCAGAGAGTTTTTCGGGATCCGGATGACTGGGCACGACGACGATGGAGGCGACCACAATCACTACTGCCAAGCCGACGGCTAAGGCAAAAAAAATCAGGATGGGCAGATATTCTCGTAGAAGATCTTCCACGCTTGCTAGCCTCCCAGAAGTCTCCGGCTATACAGTTGCCGCGAGGCAAACAATCCTATAACGGCTTCTATTCGACGCTGCAATGCCACAGCTAGTCTGTAGG
>CAZDQC010000118.1:0-4569 GCA_964507245.1 uncultured Rhodospirillaceae bacterium | reverse complement strand
TTAAGCTCCGTCGCCTGCCAATATTGGGGAAGAATATGGAAATCACTACGGGGCGTCCTGTTACCATTGCGCCCCACGGCATGGTAACGTCACCGCATTCAATAGCATCGGCGGCAGGCGTGGATGTCCTGCGGGCAGGCGGCTCCGCTATTGATGCCGCAATTTCGACTGCTGCTGTCCTGGGTGTGGTGTATCCGCACATGACTGGCGTTGGCGGTGACGCTTTCTGGCTCATTTACGACGGCGGAACGGGTGAAGTCAGATATATCGACGGCGGCGGCCGCGCCGCCGCTAACGCCACAATTTCACGTCTCTCAGAGATGGAATACGACCAAATTCCTCTGAAAGGTATTATTCCAGCGACGTTGACGACGCCGGGCGCAGTAGCTAGTTGGTCGCTAGCCCATGATGATTATGGCCGCCTGCCCATGCCCCGAATTCTGGAACAAGCTATTGGCTATGCGCGGGAAGGTTATCCCGTCACGCAGCGACTTGCGCATTCTACCAGCTTGGTCGAACCCGAGTTGGCCAAGCATCCCGAAAGCGCAAAGATGTTTCTACCGCACGGTAAAGCGCCCGCTCCTGGTGCAATACAGGTGAACGAAAATTTGGCGCGCACTTTGGAAATTTATGCCCAGGACGGCTTGAGTGGTTTTTATGAGGGTGACGTAGCAAAAGAGATTTCACTTTTTTCAAAACAACGGGGAGGAATTTTCACGGCAGAGGATTGGGCCGCACAGAAAGCAAAATGGGGAACACCGATCGTCGGAAATTATCGCGGTGCCACAATCTACAACACCCCCGCCCCGACCCAGGGCTTCACTGTACTCGAGATGTTGAACCTGCTTGAACCTCTCGAACTGCATAAAATGCCCATGCTCAGCGCAGAACGCATCCATCTTCTTGTGCAGGCCAAACAGATCGCCTTCAACGATCGGGATCAGTTGCTCGCAGATCCTGATTTCGTTGATGTTCCCGTTGACAGATTGATTTCGAAATCCTACGCGAACCAGCGGGCACAATTGATGGACCCTGACCGGGCGTTGCCTTGGGATAAAGTACCTTCCTTCGGCAGTTTAAATGGTGACACGGTTTATATTGCAGCCGTTGATGATTTCGGCAATGCGGTTTCCTTTATCCAAAGCTTATACGGTGTTTATGGCTCGGCCGTTGTGGCGGGAGAAACAGGTGTCCTGTTGCAAAATCGAGGTGCGTATTTCAATCTGGATCCAGCACATCCCAATCGGTTAGAGCCGGGTAAAGTTCCTCTGCATACCCTTATTGCTTCTGTCGCCATGCGCGATAACCAATTTTGGGGCGTTCTGGGCTGCATGGGGGCGGATGGTCAACCACAAATTCAGTTGCAATGTTATCTGGCGATGCTTGATTACGGTTTGGATATTCAAGAGGCAGTGGAAATGCCACGCTTCATTTCCGGACGCTTCGCTATAGGCGAAGCGCGCGACACGTTGCATATAGAAGCGCGTTTTCCCCCTCAGACTTTCCAGGGTCTTGAGGAACGAGGCCATATTTTGGACCGCTGGGGCAATTGGAAGGAATTAGCCGGTCATGCCCATGGCGTTTTTGTCGACCAGAAGACAGGTGCACGCATCGGCGGCTGTGATCCCAGAAGCGATGGCGCAGCAATTGGCTATTAAGATCAACCACGCCAACCGCCTTTGAAGGACACCTAATTCGTGAATGGAGAGATAGCAATTCATTCTAAATTAGTTGACGGGAGGCGTCTTAGTAGGGCTGCCCGACTCCGGTGATTTCAGGGGCTACGTGATTGAGGGTCAGGACGAGTGACTTAGGGTTGGATCAGGTCCGTAACGGTTTTCGCCCTCCGTTCCTTTCAAGGTACAAAGAACAAGAAGCCAAATCACCCCAATAAAGGGAATGAAATAAAGGAGAAGAAACCATGCTCTTCGATTAGTGTCGTGAAGTCTTCTGCAAGTCACCGATAAAAATGGTATGGTTATTACCAGCCATAAAATGCTGGATGTAGGCCTCACCTGTACCCGAAAGCCGCCATGCTGGTTGAGATCGCGAATCCCAAGGCCGAGATCTTCCTTTGATTGCAACTGAGAGAACTCGTCGGAGCCATACGTAATTCCAGCAACATCAATAACGCCAATAAAAAAATATAGAATACAAAAAACGAGGAAACTTAACCAGAACTCGGTTCTGGATGCTCTACCCAAAAAAAACACATATTTTCTTAACAAATCAGTAAAAAAAATCTGCATCGATGCCCTCTTGAGCTGCCTATGACGTCGATACTAATTCAAATCTGCTACTGCAGACACCTCGATGCGGCACCCGCCTCTACCCGTTATCACGCATTTATGTGCTAATCTGCCCATGACGAAGCTGCCTGTCGAAAGTTCGGAAGTTAAAATCCTCTGCCCTCGATATGCGCACGAGTGCTACGCAAATTTGTTTATGCCACTACCACTGCCAGTCATGCCGCAGTAACATCGATGTTTGCTGTCAAGGCGAGGTCTGCGAAAAATGCCAAGGGCGCTGAAAAATACGGAGCCAGATTATGAATATTAATGGTGGTTGCCACTGCGGACACATCACCTACGAGGCCGAGATCGATCCTGAAAAGGTCGCAATCTGCCATTGTACCGATTGTCAGACGTTGTCCGGGTCCGCATTTCGGACGGTCGCCCCTTCCAAGAAGGGGAGCTTTAAGCTGTTATCAGGTGAGTTGAAGGTATACATCAAAACCGCCGAAAGCGGCGCTAAAAGACCGCAAGCGTTTTGCCCGGAATGCGGCACACCAATTTATGCAACCGCCGTTGGAGACGGACCTAAGATCTACGGTATTCGAGTCGGCACAATCCAACAACGCGACGTCCTTGCACCAGTAAGACAAGTCTGGACCCGCTCAGCACAACATTGGTTGCCCGAAATTATGTCCACTGCTGGGGTATCTGAATAGTGGGACTTCTCTGATCGGACCCCTCAAAAAGCGTTAACGAATACGCTTAGTTCAAGGAGACAAAAATGATTTTGATAGGTCGTTACCTCTCGCCTTTCGTCCGTCGAGCCGCTACGACATTGCAACTTTATGGGTTCGAGTATGAGCATCATCCGTTGCAACATACAGGTGATGATGCTGCGGAGCTCAGGACACGTAATCCGGTGGGTCGAGTCCCAGCGCTGATCCTCGATGATGGGCAAGTACTAGTCGATAGCGCCACCATACTTGATTACCTCGACCGCGAAGTGGGGCCGGAGCGGGCGTTGACCCCCCTAGAAGGGATACAAAGGAATCATGCTCTAAATCTCTTGAGCATCGCGACAGGCGCCTTCGAAAAAGCGATTTCAACCGTGTATGAGGTTCGCTTTCGGCCCGAGGATAAACGTCACGCTCCTTGGGTTGAACGGTGCGCTGAACAGGCCCGAGGTGGCGTGTCTTACCTAGAGAGCCAACTAACTGGCGATTGGTTTCTGGGAAATCGCATGACCCAAGTAGATGTCACCGCAGCCATCGGTTGGCAGTTTATGGAGATAGCGGCTAAAGAACTACTGGCTACTATGGAGGCGCCGCGACTTAGCGCACTCAGTGAGCGTATGGCAGGTCTTGACGCATTTAAAAACACTTTCCCTGGATAGCCATCGGTAGCCCAACTGGTAAAACCCACCACAGACTAATAAAGACGCCGAACGCACCCAACCATTGAAAAAATTGCCGATTTCGCGGATTTGTATGCGTTCTATGTGACGTAAATTTGGGTCCTCAGTCATAAATGACTGCAGCCCATCCGATCTTGATCGGAATTGTTAGGTTTTCGAGACTAGCTTGGAGATGAGACATGGCAATCCGAGAAATCGCCCAGATGGGCAACCCAATTCTGTATCGCCGTGCGGTGGAGGTAACAGATCCGACAGATCCGGAGATCGCCCGCTTGGCGAACGATATGATAGATACCCTGGTGCACGTGGGCGGTTCGGGCATAGCCGCGCCGCAGGTCTATGAATGCCGTCGCCTGGTGGTCTATCGCATGAGTGCACGGCTGATGGACAAGGCGGCGGAGTCACCTGATCCGTGGGTGGTACTGGTTAATCCGGTTCTGGAACCGACCGGCAATGAAACCGCCTCAGGCTGGGAACGCTGTCTCTCCATTCCCGGTCTGCACGGCAAGGTGCCGCGTTATCAGAACCTGCGTCTAAGCTACCAGGATCTGCAGGGTAAAGAAATCGCGGTGGATACCCAGGGACCTTTGGCGGTGCTGCTGCAACACGAATGCGACCATCTCGATGGAGTGCTATACCCGATGCGCATGATTGACCTGTCAAAATTAGAATTCAATGCTGAACCAGGTCACCTGGCCCAGGATATCATTGATGGCGAGCCGGTTTGGCCGGTATTGCGGCAACTCGTTGAAGCCTGGCCCGGGCGCAGCCAGTGGATGGACGGTCAATAGCCCACTCATTGAGGATCTGCCAACTGAAATCTCGGCAACCAACAACCCCTGCCCTCGCTAATGATATAAGGTTCTTAAATGAAACTTTATGTGACCTTGACCTCGCCCTATTCACGACTGGTTCGCGCAG
>CAZDQC010000117.1:0-10968 GCA_964507245.1 uncultured Rhodospirillaceae bacterium | reverse complement strand
CTATGGCCTACTTCAAATATCTCGACAAATGGCGTTCCAGTGGAGAGTACGATGGTGTGGCATTCAGATAAATTGGATGTGGGCTATCGGCTATCGGCTATACCCAAATGACCGTCCGCATGCAATTGGTCTAAAAATGACGTCTCGTAAGCCGCTTCTGGTGTAGCTCTAACGTGCGCATCAATGGCGTGGGCGTCTTCACCTACAAGGATCCGCCATCGGTTTTGGCGCACCCCGTCCAGAATGATTTCTGCCGCTTGGTTTGGTGTAGTGGGTGCATTATCACGGAATTTTTCGCCACGTTGTTTAATCAAAGCGCGAATTGCGTCGTCCGTTATGTTGTCAACGGGTAATCCGCGCCTGATCATCAATGCACGCAACTTCGCGACCTCTTCCGCCGGCATGTCCATTGGCTCGGGTTTGCCCAGCACTTTGCCGGAGTTAATGGCAATATTAGTGCCGATATGTCCCGGCATGACCACCGAGACCTTTACGTGCGGTGCATTGAGACGTAGATCTATGACCAGCGCTTCGGAAAATCCCTTCACGGCGAATTTTGCGGCGCTGTAGGCCGTGTGTGGGAAACCTGGTCCCAGACTGGCCCAGAAGCCATTAATTGAGCTCGTATTGACCAGATGACCTTCTTTCGAGGCTACAAGTAGGGGCATAAAGGCACGGGCCATGTAATAAACCCCATACCAACATATACCAAAAGTGCGCTCCCAATCTTCCCGTTCGTCATTGATGAAGCTGCCGCTACCACCTATTCCGGCATTGGCGAAAACCAAGTTGACATAATCGGTGCCATGCGCTCCCAATACCTGGTCGCGAAATTTGTTTACAGCCTCCTCGTCAGACACATCGCATTGGTGGCTGGAAATGGTGACAGCTCCGTTTGCCTGCCGGCAAAGATCCTCAGTCTCTTCCATGCTCTGGTTTGAGAGATCACAAATTGCGACATGACAGCCCTCACTGACTAATTGAATTGCAAGGGACCGCCCAATGCCTGAGCCGCCGCCGCTGATTACCGCACGTTTTCCTGAGAAATCTTGCACATCCGCCTCCAAATTAGTTGGTTGGAGGCAAGTCTGCACTGTTCCGTCTACCGGCGCAGCAGGAAAGTTTTCTTAGATGCTAGTGCCACAGATTGTGGTACGCAATTTAGTCCATTCTCGTGAAATAGTAATACAGCACCACAAGTTTTGCGTTCAAACAATGGAACCTATATTCCGGTTCTTACCAAGGGAAATACCTCTTCCGTTAACATTTGCATTTCCTCTAGCACCATATTTTGTGGCATTCCGGGGAACTGCACGCCCATCACGAAATGATTGACGCCAAATCTCTTTACTAGATCAAGGGTCTGGTCAGCGATTTCTTCCGGAGAGCCGAATAGGAAGCGATCTCGCACCAATTCATCAAAATCGACGGCGAAATTGTTATCCCCGGCCGGCATCACCTTGTCTTGACCCCATTCATGATAGGCGTTGTATTTAGCCTCCAAGTAGGGTTGAGCCTTCCGCATGGCCTCTGCGCGAGAGGAGGAGACAACGACTTCCCGCATCATAGGGAACTCTGCTGGAAATGGTTTACCGCAGGCGTCTAGCTCCCGTCTGTAGACTTCCATTTGCTGGGCGATGGTCTCAATACGATTGTGGGGATTGACAAACCAGGCATCGGTCAACCTGGCGGCTCGACGAATAGCAACGTCCGCATTGGCTCCGGTCCAGATCGGCGGCAGAGGTTTCTGCATGGGTTGGATGGTACAGCAGGCCTCGATCAATTCGAAATGCGAGGCGGTCATGGAGACTTTTTCCTCGGTCCAGAGGCGGCGGATGGCTTCCAGGCCCTCTTCCAAGCGCCGCCCAGCCTCTTTCGATGTAGTGCCAAAGGCGCGAAATTCTACATCCCGGTAGCCAACGCCAACACCAAATATGAGGCGGCCACCGGACATTACGTCGATGTTGGCGAATTGTTCAGCGATATCCAGAGGTTTGTGCAGGGGTAACAGCACCACCCCAGCAATCAGCCGCAGTGAGGGTGCCTCGTCCATTATGCGGGAGAGAAATGGCACCTGCTGAAAATCGGTTAGGGGATGGGTGCTATAGTGGGAGCCCTTCATGATCGAGTCGAACCCCAGCTTTTCCGCCCATCGCACCTGCTCGAGCATTTCTTGCCAGTGCTGGGCGGCATCTCCGCCAACCGGGAATTGCCCCCGGTTCATCAAGCCGAATTGGATCATCATGAGCTCCCTAGTCGAAAATACGGTAAAGCACGGTGCCTCGGGCGACTAGGCGGCTGGTAGCCGCATCCGCCACGTCAATATCATTCCAGAACATTTCATTATCCCGAAAACCTACAAGGCCATAGGCCACCAGATCGGTCTTAGGTGGTGGCGCCAAAATCTGGGCCTGGATCGAAGGTGTTGAGGCCTTGAATTTGCCCAGACCAGTAATCGACCAAGAACACATAGCGCCTGCCGTATCCAACAGGGCCAAGGCGGCGCCTTCATGTATGCCGCCATCTAGATCGCCGTTACTGTCTTGCCACGGCATGATTAATCGGACCCGGCCATCGCGCATGAAGTCCATAGCGATGCCTCGGCCACCAATAAATGGGTTTGCGCCAATGCGATCACCCATGAAGCCAGGGTCTACTTTGCCGTCGTCGCCTGCGGCAAGAGGCGTTTCGTTTGCATCCTTGCCCTGGCGGCCACGAACGGCAATTGAACATTGGGCTATCATCTTGCCGTCGTCAGTTCCCACATTCAAAGCCAAAAAACAAATTTCCTTACCCCTGCGCAAAAGGTGCGCGGTGGCACTGATACCCTCGCCGATGGCGGCCGCGAGATAATTGATTTGGAAATCCATGGTATGCCACGGACCGGTGTCTGGTCCTAACACATGCCGTGTTAGGGCATGGGCGGCTGTAACCGAGGCTGAGGCGGCGACGCCGCCGTGAAGCGCGTTTCCTGGATTAGCGTTAGCTTCGTTAAAAGGTAGGTAGATTGTGGCTGCGTCGTCGGACAGGGCAACTAGTGTCATGCCCAAGGCCTGGCCATAGGGAGACTGGTTCACCCAATTGTAAATATCATCGCTCATATCATCTCAATCCAGGAACCAAGCATGAATGGATGGACTCTTCATCGGGAATTTCTCGTGCCAGAACTTGTATGGCCCGTTCCGCCTCACGCAGGTCGAAGTTGTGCGTGTGCATCATTTCCAGGGGTGCCAAACCTGATTCAATCAAGTCGATGGCTTTTTTGTAGCCTGAGGATGTGACGCCGATTACTCCTTTGATTGTGATTTCCTTTAACATGATCTTGTCGGATACAAAGCCAGGGATGTTCTTGTATCCCTTCATGCCGGCCAAGACGATGGTTCCACCCGACCGCACGTAACTTAAGGATTCGGCCACAGGTTCCACCGCATAGGAGGTGACATCCACCACGATGTCGGCGCCTCGTCCGTTGGTTAGTTCTCTAATTTTCTCCTTAGCGTTTTGGTTTTCCACATCTATCGTGTAATGGGCGCCGAAAGCCTTGGCGACACGAAGTTTTTCAGCATCTGCCGCCAGGCCAGTGACGATTATTTTGCCTGCGCCCGCATTCTTGCACGCCAGAACCGAGGATAGGCCACGCTGGCCAGGTCCCAAGATTACTACGGTGTCGCCGGGACCGGTTTTAGGGACCTCCACTGCCCACCGAAAACCAGCGCCCAGGGGGTTGAACATCACGGCAATTTCTGCCGGCAAGGATTTGTCCATCTTGTGCACAATGGAATTACCGTGCACGAACATGAATTCGGCGTAGGCTCCCCAAAGGCCTGGAGCGTCGCTAAGGGGGATATAGGAATAGATGCGACGGTCGTTGCAAAGGTGATAACGACCGCCCAGGCAGTTGTCGCAGAACCGGCAGGATAGCATAGTCTCTACTGCGATACGGTCGCCTACGTCTACACCCCAGCGCTTGGCCGCTCGGTCGCCGATAGCCTCCACAATCCCGAGTGGTTCGTGTCCCGGTACCGCTGGCATGGGTGCCCGGATGACGCCTTCATATTGTTCATAGTCGCTGCCGCAAATGCCGCAAGCCTCCACCCGCATGAGGGCGCTATCGTCGTCGATTTCTGGTATTGGCAGGCTTTGTGCCTCCAAAGTGCGTGGCGCTGTTTGCACCATGGCAAGGCTGGTTCGTTGTGCCATGAATAATTCCCCCTACACCACTCATATGAGCACATCCTAGCCCAAATTCTTCTAACGCCCGTCAGTTTTGTTGTTGTTTGAACACCTAGAAACCGGCACCTTGCATCAAGGATAATTGATGGGAGGAGTATAAAGCTATGACTGCAAGCGAACCAAATGTACCCCGTGTTCCCATGCTGGGGGAAGAAGAGGCCCGCGTTATTGGCAAGGACAATGGAGTTCCATCGACGATGTCCGGCCTCAATGTTTTCCGCATCATGTCGCGGCATCCCACCTTGGCGGGTGTGGTGGCCAAGCAATTGGCAATGCTCCTCTATCGCGGCAATATGCTGGATGATCGGTTGCGGGAACTAATAATAATGCGCATCGGTTGGCGCACAGGTGCCATGTATGAATGGACCCAGCACTGGCCGGTGGCTTTAAGGGTTGGCCTAACGGAAGATGAAATCCTGGCAGTACGTGATCCAGAGAAAGCGACCTGTTTGGGCGCGGCCGAAAGGGCGGTCATCACTGCAACGGATGACGTACTGGATAATGGTTCCATCAGCGAGGAAAGCTGGCAGGCCTGCGCGGAGTATTTGTCCACCAACGAAGAACGCCTTGAACTGGTTGTTGCCATATGCAACTGGAATACATTCTCAATTTTGTTAAAGAGTTTAAAAATTCCGTTGGAGGACGGCATCGAAGCATGGCCGCCGGACGGCGTCCCATCGCCTGCCGCTGACTAAATATAACTATTTGATTATAAGAAAATCATGATCACACTAGATCGCGAAGACGATATATTCGTATTGACCATGAACGCCGGTGAGAACCGTTGGAATACCAATTTTGTCCGGGCCTTTGATGCTCAACTGGATGAAGTGGCAGCTTCGGAAGGCCCTGCCGCATTGGTCACCACTTCGGCCGACGTGAAGTTTTTTTCCAACGGTTTGGATATTGAATGGCGCCGGGGTGAGGGTGACGGTGAGGGCGGGGATAAATCATTATTTGGCCAAGAATTTATGAAACTAATGGGGCGGTTGATTACCTTCCCCGTGCCGACCGTCTGCGCAATTAACGGCCATGGCTTTGGTGCCGGTTTCATGCTGGCGCTTTGTCACGATGTGCGCATGATGCGAGCTGATCGTGGATTTCTTTGCGCGAATGAAATTCAATTAGGATTATCAATCCCGGACGCTGAATTGGCGTTGTTTCGCCATAAAATGTCAGCCAGCGCGTTTTTTGATACGGTGCAATTGGCCCATCGCTGGACCGGTCCGGCAGCACAGGCCGCTGGATTTGTACATGCCGCGGTTTCCGAAGACGATTTGCTTCCCACGGCAAAAATTAAGGCTGAACAATTGTCACCGCTTGGGGCCGATCGGGCGTTCTATGCGAAATCCAAGGAACGAATATTTGGTGAAAATCCCTCCATCAACGAAGCGAATGGTCCGGCTCACCAATTGCGTAATGCCTACAAACATTGAATGCTCATCGTTCCGTAAATCGAATGATGTCATGAGAGCATAAAATGGGGAGATGGAAATGAATGGGATCGACTATATCACACAGATTCTGAAGCTAGAGGGCGTTGAATGGTTGTCCTGTTTTCCCTCCAACCCCTTAATTTCCGCAGCCGCCCGCGAAGGTATTCGTCCTATAGCCTTCCGCCATGAGAGGGGTGCCGTTATGGCGGCAGACGGGTATAGCCGTATCAGCGATCGGCAGCGTTTCGGCGTGGTTGCTGTGCAATCCCAAGCTGGGGCTGAGAATGTTATGGGCGGTCTGTCCCAAGCCTATGCGGACAATATTCCAATTTTGGTCATGTTAGGTGGTAACAGTCTGAACGAGATTTCGGTGCGACCGAATTTCTCCGCCGCTCAAAAATACCAGGGTTGGGCTAAACAGGTTGAGGCTATCTACACACCCAATCAGGTGGGTGATGTGATGCGGCGGGCCTTTAACGCCTTGCGCAACGGCTCTCCGGGTCCAGTGGTGGTGGAGCTGACGGCGGATGTTTGTGCCCAGGAGGTTCCCGAAGTGGCGCAAACCTATACATCACCCAAACTAACACGACAGGCTCCGGAATACGGCGATATCGTTGCAGCCGCGAAGGCTTTGCTAAACGCCGAAAGACCGATGATTTGGGCCGGTGCAGGAGTGTTGTTTTCCGGCGCTACGGCGAGTTTGAGGGAGTTGGCGGAACTTACACCAGCACCAGTGTTTTGCACCATGCCGGGAAAGTCTGCCTTCGATGAACGCCATCCCCTCGCCTTGGGGGCGGGCAGTGGCGCCACGACCCTCCCGGCTCATCGTTGGTTGTCGGATTGCGACCTTATACTGGCCCTGGGCACCAGCCTAACCCGCTCGCCATACGGCCAACAGATCCATCCGGGCAAGTTGCTAATCCACAACACAATTAATTCCGAAGATATCAATAAGGACGAGGGAGCCGATATTGCACTGATAGGCGACGCGGCCCTAACCATCCAGGCATTGACCGACGAGGTCAAATCGCAAACCGGTGGTAATGGAACTGGTGATCGTAACGCCATCGAGGCGGAAATTGCCGCAATTAAGACGGAGTGGATGGAAGGATGGGTACCGGTATTGACCTCTGACGAGGAGCCGTTGAATTACTATCGCGTGATCCATGAGATTAACCAAAACCTGGATCTAGAAAACAGTATTGTTACCCATGATGCTGGTGGGCCAAGGGATTCCCTCGTGCCGTTTTATCGCGCTACCACGCCACATAGTTATATCGGCTGGGGCAAAACGACCCATTTGGGATTCGGCATTCCACTGATGATTGGTGCGAAAATGGCCGAGCCGGAAAAATTTTGCTTGAATTTGATGGGGGACGGAGCCTTTGGTATGTCAGGTACCGATATTGAAACAGCGGCGCGGTCGGGGGTTGCTATCACGACGGTGCTCTTGAACAATAGCGCCATGGCGACATATTCTGGTCCCTCGCAAGGTGTCATAGGTCCAGAGGCGCGTGAACGTTATGGTGTTTCTACCATGCATGGGGACTATGCCAAGATTGCAGAAGGCATGGGTGCAGTAGGTATCAACGTAACTAAGGCCAATGCAATGGCGCCAGCCCTACGTGAGGCGCAAAGCCTCAATCTAGACGGCAAGACTGTGCTGATCGATGTGCATGCTAACGTCGAAGACCGGCGGTCGAGGTTTTGAATTTCATAAGGCTAGACCGGCGACGATTAAATAACGTCCTGTCTTGCCCAGCGCGATCAGTATTAGGAAAGGAATAAACGACACGCGTAAAACGCCCGCCGCCACGGTAAGAGGATCGCCAACGACTGGCAGCCATGAAAACAGCAGGGACCACAATCCGAAGCGCTGAAACCAGGCGCTAGCCCGAGCCTGCCGCGAAGGCGAAAGTGGATACCATTTCCGACCTGCAAAATTGGATAGGTATCGCCCTAACAGCCAATTGACCACGGCGCCCAATGTATTGCCCAGGGATGCGGCCGCTATACCCGGCCACAGCAGGGCTGGGTTATCGGCTACCATGGCCCATAGGACGACCTCTGAAGCAGAGGGCAAAATGGTCGCAGCGATGAATGCACTGAAAAACAGCGCCCAAAGGGAAGGCTCCATATACGAGTATCAGCCTGTCTCCATGGGCAGTTGGTCATCTGCCGCCCATTCCGATAGGGATGCGTCATAGACCGATACCTCGCTGTATCCCAATAGGTCTAAGACTAGGGCGTCCATGGTTGCCGCAATGCCGCCACCGCAATAGCAGACGGCTTCGCCCTTGAAGTCGCCCAAATCACGGGTTACGGCCTGACGTAACCGATCATCCGGCAGGTAGGCGCCAGTGTCGTGGTCGATCAGCGTCAGTGCAGACAGGTTGAGGCTACCAGCGATCCGGCCCGGCCGGCCATAACCGAGGTCACTCATGCCGCTATGCAATTGTGGCGACAAGGCGTTGATGACCGCGCCTCTGCCCCCATCCAGAATAGCCTGGACCTTCGCCTTGTCCGCGATCATCTCGGGTCGTTGTTTTGCAACAAAAGTGGCGGCGGCAAATTCGGGTATGTCCTCCGTAATGGGGCGCCCTTCATCGCGCCATTTTTTCATCCCGCCATCCAATACCGCCACCTTGTTGTGGCCGTTCGCCTTTAGCATCCACCAAAATCGTGTCGCCCACCAAGGTACTGCCGTGGCATAGACCACGACCATGTCCTCGTCGCCAATACCCTTGGCGCCGATTTCAGTCGCGAAGGCCTTTGGTCCTGGCAGCATAAATGGCAAATCGGCGTCTCGATCTTGCAACTCGGTCAGAAGATCCACGAACTGGGCGCCGGGGATATGGCTGGATTGATAATCATTCCGCCCGCTGCTCGGCGCCCAGGTGCCGTCGTCCTGGCGTGTCATGATTACGGAGGCGTCGATTACGCGCAATCTGGGATCGCCAAGATGATCTGCCAGCCATTGGGTTTGTACCAAGGCCCGTCCGTTCCAATCCATCATATCTTTCTCCCAGTTGTCGCCCCTTCCAAGATCAATGCTCTTTTTGGCATGGTTCGGACACTCCCCCAAATATTTTGTTCCCGCTCTTTTCAGTGTGTGTTATCCACGGCAGCCTCAGTTGTAGGAGCCTTAAGATGGAAATTACCCCTATTAATGATGCCATAGGTGCGCGGGTGGATGGTGTGGATTTAGCCGCCGAACTGGATGGCGAGACCTTTGCCGCGATCCATCGAGTATGGCTAGACCGTTGCCTTTTACTGTTTCGTGGTCAGGCTCTGACGCCTCAGCAGCTGACCACATTTGCGGGACGATTTGGTGCGTTGGAACCTCCACCGGGCAGTGAAAAGGATTTGCGGGCGGATGCCGGCGCTGATAGCGACAAGGATATGTGGATAATTTCGAATGTCATAGAGAACGGTAGACCCATTGGCGCTCTTGGGGCGGGCGAGGCGGAGTGGCATTCGGACATGACTTATTTGGACGTACCGCCGACGGCTTCAGTATTGTATGGTTATGAAGTGCCGCCAATCGGCGCTAATACTTGGTATGCCAATATGTACCTGGCGTTGGAAAAAATGCCCGATAACCTGCGTACAAGAATTGAGGGGCGCTGGGCGTTGCACAATTCCTCCTATACCTCGGCCGGCGAGTTGCGCAAGGGCATGAACGAGGTGGTCGATGCCCGAAATGCACCGGGGACCTTGCATCCCATAGTCATCGAACATCCCGAAACGCGCCGCGCCGCATTGTTTCTTGGCCGCCGGACCAACGCCTATATTCAAGATTTGGAATTTGCAGATAGCGAGGCATTACTGGACCGCCTTTGGGATTATTGCGTACGCTCAGATTTTGTTTACAGCCATCAGTGGCAGCGAGGAGACGTGCTGATCTGGGACAACCGTTCCACGTTGCACCGGCGGGATGCCTTTGACCCTGATCAACGACGTATTCTTTGGCGTTGCCAAATTACGGGGACTTCGTTGCCATCCGCCTATGCGGCCTGAGCTTCATACAAACCGCTCGGGGCTTGTTACCTTTTGAAATTTCTTGCCTTATAGAAATTGGTTACCGTTTAGCCACATCTGCCTGGGGTCAGGGTGCGGCGACGGAAGTCGGGACCCGTTTACTCAATTACGTATTAAGAGAGTTAGCGTTGGAACTCATTGCTGCTGTGATCCACCCGGAGAACGCCGCCTCCCAAAACGTAATAAGGAAAATTGGACTGCGATCAGATGGTTTGCGTTTCCACTATGGTCTGAATTTGGGTTTCTTTTCCTTAGACCGGGATTATTACCTTACCTCTCGATGAAAGACCGGCCGATCAATTGCCGATGGATTTGGTTCGTGCCTTCATAGATCTGTGTAATTTTGGCATCGCGCATATAGCGTTCCACCGCGTAATCCTTGCAATAGCCATAACCGCCGTGCAGTTGCACCGCATCAGTCGTGATACGCATGGCCAGGTCAGAGGCACGCATCTTCAACATGGATGCTTCGATGCCCACATCTTCCTCGCCCCGATCTATCATGGCTCCAATTCGCCACAACCAGCTTTCACACATTGCCAGATCCGTCGCCATATCAGCCAACATGAATTGGATGCCCTGGAATTCAATAATATTTTGACCTGATTGCTGGCGTTGATTGACGTAGACCACAGCGTCCTCGAAAGCGGCGCGAGCTATGCCAAGAGCATGTGCAGCAATCGAGGGGCGTGACTTATTTAAAGCGGCAAATAAAATCTTCAATCCGTCGCCGGGTCCGCCCAATAAGTTTGCCCGTGGGACACGCATGTCATCAAAGGACAAGGACACGGTGGAAGCAGCACGTTGGCCCATTTTATCTTCTTTGCCTATGACGGACAGACCTGTGGTGTCCTTTTCAATCAGGATAACAGAAATCGCCTTCTTATCATTTCTAATCTCTGACCATTTGCCAAACACTACTAAAAGATCAGCATGATCCCCAGTGGAGATAAATGTTTTGCCACCCTCAACGATTATATGGTCGCCATCCGGCACAAAGCGGGTTTTCATGTGGGTGGCGTCGGACCCTGCCGTGGGCTCGGTAATGCAAAGGGAAGCAAGGCCACCTCCCGCAATTCGCGGTAAAAAGTGTGTTTTTTGTTGATGGTTAGCAAAATCGATGACCGGCTTGATCGCATGAAATGTGGTGCCCCAAATCAGACCGGTGGCAGCACAGGCTTTTCCAATTTCCCTCACGGCAGCGAGGTAAGCGCAGTAGGTCATCTGCGCGCCGCCGTATTCTTCGGGTATGAACATG
>CAZDQC010000116.1:7296-10968 GCA_964507245.1 uncultured Rhodospirillaceae bacterium | reverse complement strand
ATTTCAGAGAGACGAATAAACGGATTCTCGCCGCAGCAGAGCACACGATTTAAGTCGGCAGTCATGATCTCACCTCAGAATCTCTATTTGGACTCGGCAATTAATACAAATTATACTCAAATTTGCGGTGTTGGGGCATAGTGCTATTCCCATGCCATAACGGCGCGGATGGCTTGCTCAAGCCGGCGCGGGTCGGGCAGTATCTCGGCTTCGATGGCTTGGCCAAACGGTACCGTAACATCCGCGCGGGTAACCCGTTTAATCGGCGCCTTCAGATCGCGAAAGCAGTTTTCCGCGATTATACTCGAGAGTTCCGCCGCAAATCCACAGCTGCGGTGCGAGTCATCAAACAAGACAACGCGGCCCGTCTTCTGAACCGTGGTGGCGAGGCCGGCTCGGTCGAGGGGTAGCAGGGATCGAGGGTCCCAAACCTCGACATCAATTTCGTCCTCGGTAAGCGCGTCCGCAGTGGCGATTGCATCACCAACAAGATGGCCTACCGCTACGACTGTGACATCGCGCCCCTTGCGTTTGATCTCGCCTTGCGCGAGGGGGATGACGTACTGATTTTCTGCGACAGGACTGCGCATCGCTGTCAGTCGAACGGGCACGAAAAAAGCAACCGGGTCATTTTCTCGGATCGCCGTGGCGAGCAGACCCTTCGCGTCCGATGGCGTAGATGGCATCACGGTTTTGATGCCGGCGTGTATTAGATAAGGATAGGGATTGTCGGAATGTTGCCCGGCGCGGCCACCGCTGGCACCGGCACCCATGATCAGATAGGTCGCTGCCACATGCGCTTGTCCGCCCAGCATCAGCGGCAGTTTTGCGGCTTGGTCGACGAGTTGGTCGAAGGCCGGAAAAATTAGCGAGGATACCTGATAATGGATTATCGGGCGGGCGCCGGCGAGTGCTGCTCCTGTGGCGATGCCGGTCATCGCGGCCTCAGATACCGGCAGATCGATCACCCGGTCATCACCGTAGGCGTCCTGCAGCCCGCGCAATTCACCGCGCCCCTGACCTCGAATGTTCTCACCGAAAATGATGATGTTCTCGTCGCGCTCCATTTCCTGGGTTAACGCCTCGTTCATGGCTTCGACGAAACTGAGTTTGCGGATCATTCCGAGACTCCCGCCGGAAAGCCAGGATAGTTTCGCGCATACATATGGTCCAAGGCGGTATTTGGGGACGGAATTGCACTTTGGCTGGCGCGGGCGATCGCGTTCTCGATTTCGCCGTCGACTTCTGCGTCTATCGCCGCACGATCGCCTGAAGCCCAACCACCCTCGGCTTCGAGCCTTTGCGCCGCAAGTGTCAGCGGATCCCGTTCTCTCCAACTTTCGATTTCCTCTACGGTGCGGTAGGTGAGGTCCATAGCGCGCAACGCCGTGTTATGCGCCTCGAAACGGTAGGTTTGACATTCGAGAAAACTTGAACCCTCGCAGGCACGGGCCCGTGTGACGGCGCGTGTAGCAGCCTCATGGACGGCAGAAACATCCATGCCATCCACGGTTTCCGTTTGCAGTCCAAACGCCGCTGCTCGGTCGGCCAGCGATCCACGTGACATTTCAGCAATCGGCGAGGTGATGGCGTATTGATTGTTTTCGCAAACGAAGACAACGGGTAGGTCCCAAATCGCGGCGATGTTAAGGGATTCGAGAAGAACACCCTGGTTCATCGCGCCGTCGCCGAAGAATGTAATCGCGACATGCGGCTCCCCACGGTTTTTAAACATGCGCGCGGCGCCGCACGCCATCGGCGCACCAGCGCCAACGATTCCGTTTGCGCCGAAGATACCAAGCCCGAAATCAGCGATATGCATTGATCCACCCCGGCCTCTATTATATCCGGCTTCCCGACCCATTAGTTCAGCGAACATGCGCATCGGATCGCCCCCCTTGGCTAGAATATGGCCGTGACCGCGATGGGTCGAAGTCATGACATCGTGCGTTTTGAGTGTCGCCGAAACACCAACGGCAACCGCTTCTTCGCCAATATAGAGATGCGCATGGGCGCGGATTTTGCCGGCGTCAATAAGTTCGGCTGTACGTTCTTCGAAACGACGGATGAGCTGCATCCGCCGGTACATTGCGATTAGTGATGCGGAATCGAGGTTTGAAGAAGGCATTTGATGCGTTTCCACGTGTTATTTTCTAGCTCCCATTGATTGGTCCAATTTAAATGTTAGTGCATGACCGATCTAGTCGCCATCGGGATGATGGTTTTTGGGTGGGCGGTGGCCTAAACCGCTGTGCGCTCACGGCCCCGGTTTTTCCACCGGTTAGAGCGCCGGTAGGCAAACTTCTAGCAACTCGCCCGCGAGGGTGATCTGATAATCCATCTCCGGAGGGATCGCTAGGGCGCTGCCGGCTTCGAGCCACTCACCACCAAACTGGGCGGCGCCATGCAAAAGAAACAGCATTTGAAACTCGCCGCGGTAGGGGCCGCGCATCGACGCCGACCCTTGGCTCGATCGGATCACTTGTGCGCCGGCTAAGCCGTTGGTTGCTTTAGCGATTCCGATATCCCGTGCCTCTAGACCAGACTGCCGCCAAGGCCGCCAATGCGCCTCATTGGCCCGGTGCCAGACAAACTGTTGGCCATCGAATTTTCGATCAGGTGCTAATCGGCCGGTGGGCAGAGCCATGTCGTGGTCGGCAAAGGTCGGGTGCAAGGCCGGGCAGCCGATTTCGATCACTTCTAAACCATCTACCGTTTCCAGCACCCGATGGCGGATTTCTGGCGGTTGTAGCACACAGTCACCAGCCTGCATCAGGAACGGCTCACCTTGATCCTCGTACACCATCCAGACCGCGCCCTTGTAGCAATAGATTATTTGGAAACGGACTTTGTGATAATGCACATAGTCCGACACAGGGCCGCCCTCAGGAATACGGATATGGCTGGCGATGAAGCGTCCACCCCAGCGGTCTGGGATCAGATCGCGGTAACGCATTCCGGCCCGGCCGCGTTTCCAGGTCTCTTCGTCTTGGGGCTGGCTGAGCGCCAGACCGGGCTGGTTGGCCGGCAACGATGACATCTCATCCGCCGGTTCGAACCGGATTCGTGTACCGTTTGGCGCTATTAGTTCCTGCCCTTCTTCGAGTTGGGCCGCGCTCAACTGCAGCAAACCTGGTGATGAGTCTAATCCCCGTTCGAGCCGAAGCGTCAAGCCGTGTCCGCTCAAACGTGCCACCGCCGGATCGTCAGCTGGGAAAATAGCCTCGATACGGAAACCGAGTTCTTTGATATAGAATTCGAGCGTGGCTTCAAGTTCGGTGCATGGCAGCACCACCTCGGCTGCCGTGATAGATTGACGATGGGACATTCTCTTCTTTATGTTTCGTAGACCTTGTCCTGAGAGCAGTTGTCGATATTGGCCCTAAAATGAGTGCACTGGTGATGGCCCAAAATAAATACGTTCGACGCTATATGGCCACAACTGAGGCATATACCCTTCACGGTTTTCTCTAGTCTTTGTATAGCGTAACTTCAGTGCTTACTAGTATGTGTCGAGAAGCAGTGACGGCCTCTGAATTCTCTTCAAAAAACTGATCCAAAAATTCTCCGGAAGGCGCACGAGAAAACACGATACATTTCTTTCGATTATCCGCCTTGCAGCTATGATAAAAAGCAAAAACTCCAGAACCCTTGCGGTGGGTTGTGTGGCAA
>CAZDQC010000116.1:0-7196 GCA_964507245.1 uncultured Rhodospirillaceae bacterium | reverse complement strand
GCAGCTATGATAAAAAGCAAAAACTCCAGAACCCTTGCGGTGGGTTGTGTGGCAATAACTCCTTCTCCTAATCAAATAAATAATTCGAACTTTCGAACTTTATTAACGCTGTTTCAGACAGTAAAATTCCCCCATGATTTTATCAGATATAACTTTACTCTTCCCAAATACCCTTGAAAAATAATCACCTAAAACTCTGACACGTCACCCTGACCCGCAATTGGATAGCCCTTGAAGGTGACTACAAAAAATCGGGCAGTGGCAGAAAAATTAGCCCTGTAATGTTGTCTTTTGGCTTTGTCTACGTCTTCGTCCGGCATGAGGAATACCGCCTTCGGTTACTACAACTGTAAAAAATTTCCCAAAAATTAAGTATATTATTGCACGCCAACTCTCGTCCTTGCCGTAGAATCTAATAAAATTTTTTGGAAAAATATTGAACACATAGCAAATTGATCAACGTATGTTGGTGGTTAGTCCATTTGCTTAGAAGTAACATATGAAACCTATAGGTGATAACTCCTGTGCTATCCCAAAATTACTAAGAGGTGTGGAGGTTGGGATGCTGAGAATACAGTACCCGCCGGATAAAGCAGGCTTCGACGTTAAGGAGAATGAGACCTTTCTCGAGGCAACGTTGCGCGCCAATATTTTCCCGATCATGCTTGTGGAGCTATCAGATGGCGTTCTATCCGGCGTTACTAGGCGGCATCCTAATTGTTGAGGGCATAAATTATGACGGAGATCCCAGCGACTGTCGCCGATGTCGATAAAACATGGCTGACTGAAATCCTTAAGCAGTCCGGAAGACTATCGGCTGAAAATAGCGTGGTATCTTTCAGTAGAGTTTCCCATGGTGCCGGTCACGGCTATGCAAGTGAAATTGAACGTATTTCAGTGGTGTACGAGCACAACGAACTGGGAGTTCCAAGCTCGATTATAGCAAAGTTTCCGACTAATGCAGAACAGACACGCGCTCTAGCAACGTTGTTCAATTTATATTCCTGTGAAGTAATGTTTTATAAAGAACTTGCGCCGACAGCGAATATCTCAGCACCTGAGTGTTATTGGGCAGATATAGATAAAGAGACCTTGACCGAAAAAATTACTAGTTATATTGCAAATTTCTTACCAGAAAAATTCCTTCTAAGAATGTTGGATAAATTATTTGAGAGAGCCAGCACTAATTCACGAAGGTCAGTATTGCTGATTGAAGACTTGTCCTCTTTCCGGTTGGGCGATCAAGTGCTTGGCTGTAATTACACAGATGCAGAATCAGCATTAAGAACCCTTTCAAAATTTCAGTCTACTTTCTGGAGGCTATCATTCGAAAATACCTCATGGATCCAAGGTGGGGCGGATAAATGTGTTTTACAGCATGGCTTGTTCATGAAGGCATTGCCTGCATTTTTGAAAATGTTTCGTGAAGTTATTGACGAGGATCTATCAAAACGGATCGACTGGCTAAAGATAAATGGGATTAAATTGCTTCAATCATGCAATAGGCATCCCACCCTAATTCATGGCGATTTTAGATTAGATAATTTGTTTTTTAGAGACGACGGTTCTGATCCAATTCTAATAGATTTTCAGGCGGTAAGTAAATTTAACCCAATGGCAGACGTGGCTTATTTTCTGCGACCCAATTTAGATGATAAAACTGTAGGTTCAGAACTGGAGCTTGTTCGTTCTTTTTGGGAAGGGCTTAATTCTAACGGCGTAAGTGATTATACTTGGGAGGATTGCCAAAATGATTATGAACTCGCCCAGTGGTGGCTTGCTCACCGCGGCGTGATCATAATAGGACTAATGGAATTTTCTCACCCTCGTGGTCAATTATTGATTGAAACAGCGGTTAGGCGTGGTTTTAGGGCTGGATTATCTAGGCCCTCATTTCCTTGGTAATTATACAAATTTATACGAAACGAAAAAACGAGTTCCAATCAATCTAGTGACCTGAAGGTCACAACCGAACTTTGGAAGTCGTTAAGAATGTCATCCCGGTATAATAGTCATTTGGCTTGGTCTACGCCTTCGTCCGGCATCAGAAACAACCCTCCCGGTGTTCTGGCCATCACAGACAACTTTTTCATAGATGCGTTTGATTTTGTGGCTCAGTCGGCGCCATACAGTTGTGCCTCTCAATCATGTTGGGCATCCACAAAATCGTAAGGGGTTCTATGTTGATACTGGAGTAGTACGTCGCGCGACCATATCGACTTCAACTAGCGCGTCCCGAGCTAGGCTCGTCACGCCGATGCAGGTCCTGGCTGGTAACCGTTCCGGCGGAAAATAACCCTGATAGGCCTGGTTCATGGCCGCGTAATCTCGTTTGAATTCAGTGAGGTAAATGCGGCATGACAATACGTCGTCAAGGCCTAAACCAATTCCTTTCAGGACAATCCTTAGGTTGTCCATCACCCGGCGTGTCTGGTCCGCCACATCATCAGGTAGCGGTGCTTCATCGTCATTAGGGTTGGTGGGCATTTGGCCCGTTAGTTGTATCCACCCATCGCATTCTACAGCATGGCTGAACGGTGCCACATGGGTTGGCGCCGCCTTCACGTTGTGAAATACTAGCCGCTCATTCATTCAGTAATCCTTCATGCTCGACCATTTCTCCCGTTCAGAACACACAACATTTGGCTCAAAAGCTGTCAAGTCAAGCTGCGTTGGCGGTATGGTGTGATTGGCCTGTGGGAGAGTTTGTGGTTAGGCCAGCAGCTAGCCATCGTCCACTTCGGATATAGTTCGCCAATGCGCACCCTGATCGCCAAAGGGAGGAGATCATGATCGACCTCTATACAGCGTCCACGCCAAACGGTCAGAAGATCCACATAATGCTGGAAGAGACCGGGCTCCAATACAGGGAGCATTTCATCTCGTTGAGCAAGGGTGAGCAATTCGACCCGGATTTCTTAAGAATTAGCCCCAACAACAAAATACCGGCCATCGTTGATCACGATGGCCCGGATAACCAGTCAATATCGGTGTTCGAGTCCGGTTGCATTTTGCTTTATCTCGCAGAGAAAACTGGCATGTTTCTTTCTAGCGAGCCGCGCGAGAAAATTGAGATACTCGAGTGGTTGTTCTGGCAGATGGGCGGATTTGGGCCGATGCTCGGCCAGGCACACCACTTTCGCGCCTATGCGCCAGAGAAAATTCAATATGCCTATGACCGTTACAGCAACGAGGCCGCTCGTCTCTACCGGGTGCTCGATACTAGGCTTGACGGGCGTGATTTTATTGCAACGAACTCATTCACTATCGCCGACATAGCAATCTTCCCTTGGTGCAGACTTCACGGACGCCAAGGACAAAGGCTCGGAGATTTTCCTAACGTCAAGCGCTGGTTCAATAGCATTGCCGCTCGAACCGCTGTCGCCAAGGACATGGGCAAACTAGAGGACAAGGCTGATCAGACAAAATGGACCGAGGAGAGTTGGTCGAACTTGTTCGGCGCGGAGCAGTACCGTCGTCATTAAGTTGAGTGATTGGGCGGCTCCTCAGTCATTATATGCAGGGTGACCGCGAAACATAGCTCCCCTGGCTAGCTGCCAGATGGAGGGTCTGCTTTTGATTCAAAGCAGAATAACTCCTCTGCTGATAAAACCGGCCCTGTTTGAATTTTCCTACAATTTGGATACATCAACTCGGCGATTGTCAGTCTTGTAAGGGGCGGAAGCCACCGTCGCTCGAACGGACTTCTGCGATTGTCCGGGGCGGCCCCAAACGACGGTTACCTGGCTGCCAGGATTACAGTGTTCTAAGTCCAGAACGCATAGCGACAGCATTTCGCGGAAGTAGTAGCTGTAGCAGCGGGAGGTGCTGACGCCGACAATATCTTCGTCGCACAGGACTTTGTCCGCAAACACGCAGCCGAGGTTACCGCGTGGCATTTCCATATAGAGGTAGGGCGTGTCCTGCTTGTCGAACAGCGAGGCATAGATTTCCGCGACATCTTTGGCATTCCACACTAGCGTGACCAATTTGCGCCGGGGTTCCTTCACTTCGGCCTCCAAAGCCGCTCGGCCGATGAAATCATGGTCGAATTTGATGTTCTTTCCCCAACCGAGTTCGACTGGCGTCCGGTACAATTCGCTGATGTCGTTGTATTCGTAACTTCCGTCAGTCGTGCGATAGACTTCCAGCGCGTTTGTGCTGAAGTATGTGGTCGCGTACTCAACCTCGGATTTGCCATACAAAGCGGGCACATAATCTATGGAGGGCGTGGGAAAACAGGCTTCGACATGGTTGACTTGTTTGGTACGGCCGCCCAGTCGACGGATGCCGAATTCCTGTCCGGTGTCCCATATTGCGCTGAAAACCTTCCTGGCCTGATCAATGGGCCCGTGAAGTTCATAGCCGATCTCGCCTGCCATGCCCTGGCGCAACACTTGGAAGGCAGCATCGCCGATTTGTGATTCTCGGAATCGCATGAACCTGATGTCGCGAAGGCTCTCGCCGGTTGCTCTTTCCATCACATCGAGAGAACTGGGTCCTTGGACTTGCAGGATGAACTGACGGTCTCCGATCAGCTCGGTCTCTGCTTTCCAATTGGCTTTTTTGAAGCAATAATCGGCCCATGGAACGCCCGGGCCGCTGGTAAACAAGACTTCCTCCTCCGCCAGGCGCATGAGAATTCCTTCGCCCATGATTTTAGCCGCGTTATTGCAAAAGATGACGTGCTTAGCCTGACCGATTTCGAACTTGGCGAAACTGTTGACGGCAATCGAGGCAAAGAACGGGATGGCGTCAGGGCCTTTAACGTTCATCTTTTGTAGGGGTGTCCAGTCACCTATATACAGCGCCTCTTTCCATGACATGCTTTCGTCGATCCAGTCCGTGTATTCCCACGGCTCGAACGTTGTGCCGAAGCGCGTGTAGGTCGGGACGCTGCCCGTTAGCGGTAGCGCTGGGGACATCGGGAAGGCGTTTGGTGAATTGCTCGAAGCCATGATGAACGGTTCCTGGAAGGCTTGGATATTAAAAATATGAAACGGTAGCTGCCGAGTTTTCGAGGGGCAGATTCGGCCTAGGCGGGCTGCACCCGCTAAGAGGAGACCTTCTAATGGTTGAAGAAATTTTAGTTTCCTCTTGATATGAGTTATTTTTACCGTTAGCCGGGTCGGTCAAAATTCTTGTCCAGATGGCCTTTGCCCTCTAGGTCACCCATTTCAAACAGCCAACTATATCCGCCTTTGGGGTTGGTCAGAATTTCCCAACAGTTATTATCCATGTCCCAAAAAAAGAAACTGTATGTGCCGTGCTGGAGCCTAGGTTTGCTAATTTTGTGCAACCCCCACTTTTTCTTTTGTTCTATAACTGTTTCGTATGCTGCGTCGACCTCATCCTGGGTTTCTACATCAAGTCCATTATGATTAAGCATGGGCATTTCTTCTTCATCGCGGTTCTTTTGTTCGACGACTGCAATTGAATTTTCGCCACCAAGCCGAATAAGTATAGAGATAGGACTTGTGCGGACCACTTCGAGGCCAAGAAACTCTGTATAGAAGTTCCGAGCTCGCTCTAGGTTTTTCGATTCAAGCGTTCCATGGGACAAGAAATTTAATTTCAGCGCAGGTTCCTTGGCGGTTTCTACTGCAGGTGTGCTCATGAATTTCTCCCATACGTAATCTATGTGTTTAATTCGGAAAACCAAGATTTGCGTCATATAGTGCGTACACGGACCCGCTAAATCTCGTGTAAGTTTTTACAATCAAAAAAAGTACACGCCTTGCAGTCTACACCTGCGGGGCGTTTCTCGTCAGATAGTTCTGCCTCAGCATTTTTGCCTATCACCAGCTCTTAGTCGTGGACAGCAAGCAGCAGTTTGCCTGCGACCTGGCGGTCTTCGATCTGCCGGTGCATATCGCAGACATCATCAAATGGAACTTTTTGTACAATCGGTATGTCCAGCCAGTTGTCCGCCAAGGCTTCTAAAACGAAATCCATACCACGTTGCCATAACAATGGATTAGGCATGACATGGCTAATCGAAAATCGCGTGAATGACGATGACGTCAACAGCACGCGATCGCGAATGTTATCAAATGGCTTACCCTGGGCTTCACCAATATTGATCACGTGCCCCAAAATTTTTACGGCATCAAAACTCCGGTCAAGTGTCTCACCTCCAAGTGAATCAATAACGAGGTCGGCGCCGCGGTCGCAGGTCATCCGATTCACAACTGCAACAAAGTCCTCTTGGTTCAGGTTAACAATGCGTTGGGCACCGTACTGCAAAGCCTTCTTTTCCTTGCCTTCGGTGCCGACAGTGCCAATCACCTGCGCCCCTGCTTTGACCGCCATTTGAATGACCAAGAGACCGACACCACCGCCGGCTGCATGTACGAGAACCACGTGATCCTTTTTCAGACTATAGACGGTGTGCAGCATGTGAAATGCTGTCAGCGCTTGAACTGGAAAGGCCGCGCCGACGTCCAATCCAATCGTATCCGGTAGTTTTGTAACCAATGACGCATCAACAACGCATTGTTCAGCGTAACCACCCATATTTGGTAAAGCCGTTACCCGGTCGCCAGCAGTTAGGTTTTCAACACCGGCACCGAGGCCAAGAACGACACCAGAAACCTCAAGGCCAGGGATTACTGGAAAGTTATAGGGATGAGGGTAGATACCGCTGCGAACCTGCGTATCTGCCCAATTGCAGCCAGCGAAGATGATTTTGATCAACACTTCGCCTTCACCTGGCTTGGGGTCCGGCACCTCTTCTAATACTAAAGCGTCTATTCCACCGGGTGAATGGACAACCACCGCTCTCATATCTCAACGACCTCACGTTTGATTTTATTAACGGTTTTTGCGCCGGCCATTGCCCGGCAGGGCAATAGTGATGAAAAGGTTCGCATTGATAACGATATTCGACGCAACAATTACGAACAAGTCGATATGCAAGACGATGTTTTGTACGGATGAGGTGCGCCGATGCTGGGTCGGTCTCAACATGCACCATGTCGTGCGCCACCCGGCCGGTGAGTGCGCGCCCCACTCGCGAGCTGCACCAAGGGCAGGGGTCGCCGGCTGCCAAGGCGGAATAGGTTTGTTAGTTTATGGGAGGCTTAAAAAACCACCTGCGTAATCCCTAAAGTCTGCCCCCATCCCTCAAGCATCTCCCTAAGGTCGTATTTCCCATGGCGGCGGAATGGTGGTACGATTTCCCCGAATTTGGATGT
>CAZDQC010000115.1:0-11121 GCA_964507245.1 uncultured Rhodospirillaceae bacterium | reverse complement strand
GGAGACCTTCATCACCGGACCCATCGTCATTTGACGTATTCACCCCACCAGGGTTCGCCAAACTAAAAAGTCTATCGTCTGAATAGTTGAATTTGGATAGAAAAAGGCGCGTTGCAACAGGAGAAGAACCTGCCAACACCTCGATATAATTGAATAACATCGACCGGCAACGCGAAATTGGCGTTGCTAAGGCGGGTCCCGTTTACATATTATCCATCATGATTCGAATAATGAGAGCGCAGCATTCTCGGAGTTACAACTTTTCGGTGTTCCATTTGTTAAGAAAAATTTCACGCCAATGCAGCAAGGCAAACAATAGTGCGTAGCTATTGTCTCCTCTTATGCTTGGCGGGAATATTGGCGATTACGGGCGTCCTAGCGCCGGCCTCACAAGCCCGTTCTCGATATGCCGAACTGGTCGTGGACGGCGCGAGTGGTCGTGTTCTCGTGGCACGCAATGTAGATGCCAGGAAATACCCCGCTTCTTTGACCAAGATCATGACCCTGTACATGTTGTTCGAATCCTTGGACAAAGGGACCTTGCGTCTGGACCAAAAACTGACGACGTCACGTCGGGCATCCGGCCAACCAGCATCGAAATTGGGATTGCGCCGAGGCGAGAGAATTACTGTGCGCCAAGCAATTCTGGCCCTGGTGACAAAGTCCGCCAATGACGTAGCCACCATGGTTGCGGAAACAATTGGCGGTAGCGAGTTCAAATTCGCCCTGATGATGACGCAACGGGCCCGTGACCTGGGCATGAGCCGCTCCACCTTCCGTAATGCCTCGGGCCTGCCGAACCGACGGCAAATGTCTACCGCCCGGGATATGGCGCGTCTTGCCATGGCCATTCGTCGGGATTTTCCCCACTATTTCAAATTTTTCTCCAGGACCTCATTTCGCTTTCATGGCAATACCTATTACACCCATAACAACCTTTTAGGAAATTTTCGTGGCGTAGATGGCATTAAAACCGGCTATATCCGCGCTTCAGGCTTCAATCTGGTCACATCTGCCAGCCGTGACGAGGGGCGTCTAATTGGCGTACTATTTGGTGGACGTTCAGCCAAGAGCCGTGACAAGCGCATGCGGACTTTGTTGGCCCGTGGCTTCAACCATCTGAAGCGTGGCGGTGCCAAGGGCAAGCGGGCCCAGTATGTACTTCCCCGTGGCCGTCTGGATGGATTCGGCCATGTCCCGGTGCCTAGATTCAAGCCACGCAACCTTGCTTTGGATGTCGCTCCAAGCTCCACCAAGACTTCGCGGGAGTATCGACTAGCTTGGTCCGTACAGATTGGCGCTTTCAGCCGCGCCGCCTCGGCTCGGCATCATTTTGAAAAATTAACCAGCATCGTGCCAGACTTGTTGACTCTGGCTAAGCTGTCCATCGATATCGTGGAAAGTGGTCGCGCGGTGACCTACCGGGCACGCCTACACAGTATGGACGAACGCCAGGCAAAAGATATGTGCCGCCGCATTAGAATCGCTAAATTTAATTGCCTGATGATCGCGCCGGCTGAAGCTTCCCTTGCGGACCAAAAATATCACGGTTGACTCAGGTTACTCTTTCGTCCTGCGATAACCCAGGCGATGCATAGATTCCAAATTTTTTTCAGCGCGGAGCGGTATTTTCCAAAGCAGCAACAGTTAAGTGCGGAACAGCGGAATGACGCAATTGAAACGGTAGAGACAGTATAGTGACGCTATGAAAAACCGAATTCTCTTCATTGTGCATCAGGCAACCTCTGATCCCGGCCGCATCGGTGAGGTGGCAAAAGAGTTCGGTTATGAGCCGGTTATTTGCCGTCACTCCTGTGGTGATCCGCTACCTGTCAGTCTGGACGACTATGCGGCAGCCGTCATGTTCGGCGGCCCTATGAGCGCAAACGACGATCATCTGCCCTTTATCCGAACAGAATTGGATTGGCTCGACATACCGTTGAGGGAGAATAAGCCGTTTCTGGGGATCTGCTTAGGAGCTCAGATGCTGGCGCGAGTCCTGGGTGGCAGCGTGATGTATCATAAAGATGGATTTCACGAAATTGGCTTTTACAAGGTTACCGCCAAACATGCCGGTCGAGATTTGTTCGATGACGAGCAGTATTTTTATCAATGGCATAGCGAAGGATTTTCATTGCCCTCAAGCAACGAGGGCATTGAGAATCTGGCCGCCAGCGAATATTTCGACAATCAAGCGTTTCGCACCGGCAACGCCTATGGCGTGCAGTTTCACCCCGATGTAACAGATGAGATGATGAAAATATGGAGCACGATGGTGGCTCATCGCATGGTCCTGCGGGGTGCCCAGGCCCGCGACCTCCAGTTGGCGGGCCAAGCAGCCCACGGAAATTATGTTGGTATCTGGATCCGTCGGTTTTTCCGACATTGGCTGTCCCCCACCGGTGGTCAGGCAGATCCCTTGGCCATCGGCGGTATCGATTAATCAGCCCAGGACCCCAGCAGCAAAAACAATCCAGCCAAACCAGGTGTTGGAGCGGAACTTCCTCAAACAATCCACCGGATTATGAATATCCACTGTGGTCGCCTGCCAGCTCAATTGAATGGCCGCCGCCACTAAAACAAAATAAAACCATTTGTTCAGTTCAGCCTGCCAGCCAGCTAAGCCGAACAAGAAGATCGCTGTCCCATAGAACAACCAAAGGGCAGGCCGAGTTTTTTCACCCAAACGCCGGGCAGAAGACTTTATTCCGATTATGGCATCATCCACCTTGTCTTGATGGGCATAGATGGTGTCGTAACCCAGTGTCCAGGCGATACCACCCACATAGAGCAATAGCGGCGCCAGTGTGATCTCTCCCCGCACGGCCGCCCAACCCAACAGAGCGCCCCAATTGAAAGCTAACCCCAGGAACACTTGAGGCCACCAAGTGATGCGCTTCATAAATGGGTAGATCGCCACTGGAACCAAAGACATAATGCCAATTAATATGGCGAAATCGTTGAACCGCAACAGGATATTTAGGCCGGTCAATGTTAGCAGCACCATGAAGGCGGCTGCCCTGCCGACACTGAGATCACCACTCGGAATGGGGCGGCTTCGAGTGCGTTCCACCTGACCATCAAAGTTTCGGTCGGAAATATCATTCCAGGCGCAGCCCGCACCCCGCATGACCAAGGCGCCCAGACCAAAAGCGACCAGCAGCCATGGATCGGGCCAAGGCGCGCTTGTTTTCGTCGTAGCCATAGCTAGAGACCACCAGCATGGCCACAGAAGCAACCAAGTGCCGATGGGGCGATCCAACCGCGCCAGAAGCAAATAGGGGCGCAATCGCCCGGGCGCGTAACGGACGACCCAGCTGGTATCGGGAATGTCTGTGAATTCGTGCCCTGTCTCTTGATCGGTCATGGCATTAGAATAGCGTAACAAAAGCGGATTATTTGGATTTTTGATCATGACCGATAAACTGGCGGCGGATCGAGCAAAATTTCGTCTGTACGTTGAATATGACCTAGCAGCTGATGGAGTTGTCGGTCTCGGCGCCAATCAGGCCCATTACCTACGAAGCGTCCTGCGCCTGACGCCCGGTGACCAAATGGCCCTATTCAACGGCCGCGATGGCGAATGGTGGGCACGAATTGACAGCATCGGTAAAGGTTGGGCCTCTCTAAAACTGATGGAACAAAGCCGGCCGCAAATTCCCGAGACTGACGTCTGGCTGCTGTTTGCACCAGTCAAACGAGGACGGACCAACTATCTAGTTCAAAAGACCACTGAATTAGGGGTCAGCGCCCTTTTGCCTATCACCACAAAGCGGACGGTAGTAGACCGCGTCAATCTGGTCCGTTTAGGCGCAACAGCGGCGGAGGCAGCGGAGCAGTGTCGCCGGCTCACTGTCCCGGATCTGCATTCAGTGCGTTCCCTGAGCGATGTGCTCGAATCCTGGCCCCATGGCCGCCACCTGTTATTCTGTGACGAGGCTGGCGCTCCGCCACCGCAAACCGCCCTGGCGAGCCCGGACCCTGGTCCGTGGGCCATCCTGATTGGTCCGGAAGGAGGGTTCAATCCTTCAGAGAGAGAATTTTTGCGACGACAATCCTTTGTCGTACCCATGTTCCTCGGCCCAAGAATTCTGCGAACCGAAACGGCAGCGGCGGCAGCCTTGAGTATTTGGCAAGCCTTGGCAGGCGATAACCGGGCCTGATTTGCACACTTGCATCAAAGGCGCACATGGATTAACTCGATAATAACAAACAATTTGAGAACCCGTCGGGTGGGGCCGCGACGGCAAGCCGAGGTTAATTTGTATGCCCGATAATTCCACCGGTGTGCAGCCACCCCTGGAAGATTTTTCTGAACTAGTTGCCTACATTGCTTCGGGGGAAAAACCCCGGAACCGTTGGCGTATAGGTACCGAGCATGAAAAATTTGCCTACAGGCGAGGCGACCTGGGCCGACTGACCTATGATGGCCCGCAAGGCATAAAAGCTATATTGGAAGGTTTGCAGCGCTTTGGCTGGCAACCGGTCTACGAAGCGGGCAATATCATCGCATTGTCTATGGATGGTGCCTCTATCTCGCTGGAACCGGGTGGGCAATTTGAACTTTCGGGAGCTCCTCTGGCCAATTTGCACCAAACCTGCGCCGAAGTGCATACCCACCTAGCCCAAGTTAAGGCCGTGGCGGAGCAAATGGATGTGGGTTTCCTAGGCCTGGGGTTTGATCCTAAATGGCAACGAGACAAAATCCCCATCATGCCCAAGGGCCGTTATAGACTGATGCTGGCCTATATGCCGAAGCGAGGCGATCTTGGACCTGACATGATGCTACGGTCCTGCACGGTGCAAGTAAATCTGGATTATGAATCTGAAGCAGACATGGTGCAAAAATTCCGTATCGGTCTGGCATTGCAGCCTCTTGTGACGGCGCTTTTCGCTAATTCACCCTTTACCGAGGGTGAGCCCAATAGTTTTCTATCCTATCGCAGTCAAATCTGGACCGATACAGACCCAGACCGAACTGGCATGTTGCCCTTCGTTTTTGACGGAAACATGGGTTATGAAGCCTATACTGATTATGCGCTTGATGTACCGATGTATTTCGTCTACCGCGACGGAAAGTACTTGGATGCTCTAGGGCAATCGTTCCGGGATTTTATGGCCGGCAAGCTGCCCGCACTACCGGGTGAGAAACCAAACCTCAAAGACTGGGAGGATCATCTCACGACGCTGTTTCCGGAAGTTCGCCTGAAGAAGTTTCTGGAAATGAGGGGCGCTGACGGTGGGCCCTGGGCCAGCCTTTGCGCCTTGCCGGCATGGTGGGTCGGGCTGCTCTATAACCAAGCCGCCCAGGAAGCGGCCTGGGAAATAGTGAAGGATTATTCCGTTGCGGGCATGGCTCAGATGAGGGCAGAAGTGCCCCGTCTGGGTCTGTCAACCCCTCTGGAGCGCGGCGGCACCATGTTAGATCTAGCCGGCAGGGTTCTAGAAATCGCCATGGAAGGTTTGCGCGCCCGAGCCCTGCCTGGTGCTATCAATACGGACGAGACTGAATATCTAGGCACTCTGCAGGACACGATCGCCTCTGGCCGTACTCCGGCGGAAGCCTTACTGGAACGCTACTACAAGGACTGGGGCCAATCAGTAGACCAAATTTATACAGAACTCGCCTACTGATCATATGCAAAACCCAACTCTTTCGCCAGAATTTGCGGAAACAATTATAGTGCCTTCAACCAAAGGCATGAAGGTTAGCGCGTATCGCGTCCTGGCCGCTCCTGAAGGGGCGCCTGCGTTGATATTCGCGCACGCAAACGGCTTCAACGCCGGTTGCTACCAGCCTTTTCTAGAAAGATTGAGCGGCCATTTTCAGGTTTTTGCCTATGATGCCCGAGGCCACGGCGGATCCCTGTCACCCGACGATGACATCGAAAACGACTATGCGATGATTCGATTCGCAGAAGACCTGAGCGCGGTTGTGAAAATGGTGAGGGAATTAATCGGCAACGCCATGCAACTTCATTTCGCCTCCCACTCCGTTGGTGGCCTAGCTGCAATTTTGTTGGAGGCGGAGCTGGATTGCGCGCAATTTAATAGCCTAACGCTGTTCGAACCGCCAATTTATCCACCCGACGGCCACCCTGAAAGGGCCGCCGCCTTGGCCCACGCCCCAAACTTCATCCGTTGGGCGGGACGGCGCAGGAACCATTTTTCTAGCCGAGAAGCGTTGCTGGCAGAGGTACGCAAAATCAACACGTATCAGCGTTTCGCGCCAGAAATGATGGAAGCTTACTTGAATTCTGCGGTGGAGCCAGCTCCAACGGGCGGTCTCCGACTACGTTGCGCGGGCAAGATTGAATCCGCTATTTATGGCAATTGCCCTGATAGCGGCATTTTTGATCTTATGGATAAGATCACGACCCGTGCCCGCATCTATTTCACAGACCAGTCGGTTTTGGTAAACTTGCATTCCTGGGCCCCAAACACCATGGTTTCCATCGCGGAAAATATGGTTAACGGGGAGGCACGCACTATGCCCGGTTGCCTGCATCTCATGGTTCAAGAAAATCCCGGCGCCTGCGCCGCCGCAATTATAGATCACACTCAAGATTTGGGACCAAGTCTTGAATCTCTCAATAAGTCAGAAAACAAGACTTAACCCTATAATTAGGATTTACGCAGCTGGGCGGTTGCGTCGCGGGATGATGACTGACCAGGGATCCGGTGTGGGCGGGAAGGGCACTTCGATCACCGTAGGGACCGGCTGCCTGAAGGCCTCAGGTAGGGTTTTTGCCATTTCCTCGGGCGTTTCTACGCGGTAGGCAGCACAGCCGAAACTCTCCGCCAGAGCGACGAAATCCGGGTTGGTCAGGTCGGAGGCAATGGTTCGATTGTCATAGAGTTCCTGTTGCATCCGTCGCACATTTCCATAGGCACCGTCGGCGAAAATGATGGCCACCACTGGAATGTTGTATTTCACGGCAGTAGCCAGTTCCTGGACGTTATACATAAAACCACCATCGCCGTTGATGGACAGCACCTGTTTGTCGGGATGAGCTACCTTGGCGCCGATAGCTGTGGCGAATCCCGCGCCCAAGGTACCCTGATAGGCCGAGGTCAAAAAGGTACGCGGGTGATAAATGGGCATGGCAACGCGGGAGACATAACCGACCTGGGTTAGCTCATCCACAAAGATGCCGTCGTCGTCCAGCGCCTTGCGCAGGACCTTAATCCATGCCATCTGGGGCGGCAATTTTTTCTCCAGATAGGCATAAATCTGGCTATCCAGCGCTGTCATTTCGTCTTTCCGGGACTGTCGCTTTGGCGTTAGGCCACCTACCGCACGCTCCAACGCCGGCACCACGTCCCGCGCATCGCCGACTATCTCCACATCCGCCCCGCCGATGCGCTGAATTTCCACTGGATCAATATCTACATGGATGATTTTTAAGCCATCGTCTGTACCCCAGTTCATACGCGGCTGCTGTAGGCGACTACCGACGGCCAGAACCACATCGGCCTGGGGCCACAGGCGATGGCCAGCGTATTGGGACAAGGATAAATAATGACGACTGGATAGAACGCCCTTACCGGTCCGATTGCTGATCACCGGGGCCTGTAGTATTTCGGCCAAATTTTGTACTGCTTCGCCACAGGCTAGGGCTCCGCCGCCGACGAAGATCATCGGTGACTTGGCGCCGACCAGCAGTTTGACAGCGGCAGCTACAGCGTCTTCGTCCAAGGGTGGGCGGGGATAGTCCACCGCCAAGTCAGGCAGAACCACATTACAGGTCTTAGCTAGTTGATCCAGGGGCATTTCCACTGCAACCGGTTGTGGCCGACCAGTATGCAGTTGTTTGAAGGCTTCGGCGACCTTGCCTGGTGCTTCGGTGGCATGATCGATACGTTCGGCCCATTTGGTCAACCCGCGCAGGACAGACAGTTGGTCGGGGATCTCGTGCAACTGGCCGTAGCCACGGCCAATATGGCCTGATGGAATCTGACCCGTGATACAAAATACCGGCACGTTGGCTGCGAGCGATGTGCTCAGGGCAGCGGTGGTGTTCAATACGCCCGGGCCCGGCACCACGGCGAATACGCCTACCTTGCCCGTAGATTGGGCGTAACCATGCGCCATATAGGCGACGCCCTGTTCATGGCGACTATTGATAACCCGTATGTTGTTACCTTCATCGTGCAGAGCGTTAAAAAACCAGTCGAGCTGCACACCAGGCAGGCCAAAAATTGTGTCAACGCCATGGGCAGTGATCGATTTGACCAGGGCCTGGCCGCCGGTCATACGGGTCGCTTTCATCATCGGGGACTAACTCCGATCCAATAATTGTCTTGGCGGCAACCTAGCACGCCATTCAATGAGCTCAATTGCAGACTTTAATCAAATTACTGCACAACTGGGTCGCCATTGGACATTAAACAATCCCGCGGATGGTACCCAGGCCAGCATCGAGGAAGGTGTCCTGAAACAGACAAACCAATGCAGAATGTCCGGTCGGACTATCCAACGTGCCACATATTGGCCCTTACCTATATCACGCCGCACACCGCCTCGGCGACAAACAGGCAAGGGGCGCTGCGATCAGCCTGGCGGTAGCCGATGGGGAACAGATCAAGAAAAATCATCGGCTGCATACCAACTTGCACACTAGCCTATAAGGAAGAGGAAACCGTTGCATAGTCCGCTGTTACTCAACCTGGGATCCCGTTGTTTTAATTGTCACTGATATTAGCCTTTACAACACTACGAATTATAAGTAGCTTCTTGACATTGTGTTATATCAATATGATATATTGCATATTGATTTGTATTTTAGTAATATATGGGTGGAAGGTTGTTACACCACCCGCATTGGATCAGATGGCAAAGGTGAATTAGCAAAAAGACAATGTCTAAAAATAGTAATCTTCAGGTTCGCTTTTGGGGTGTTCGCGGCAGCATCTCAATTTCGGATCCCAATTCGGTCCGCTACGGCGGCAATACGTCTTGTCTGGAAGTCCAATGTGGCGATCGGAAGTTGATTTTCGATGCTGGCTCTGGCCTGCGCTACTTAGGTAACGAGATGATGGCATCGGGTAAAACTTTCGACACCGATATTTTCCTCACGCACACCCATTATGATCATATTTGCGGCATTCCCTTTTTCAAACCGTTCTTCCTACCGCAGAACAAGTTCCGCATTTGGGCCGGCCATCTACTGCCCGACACGGACCTGCGCAGCGTCCTTAGCGCGTTGATGACCTCGCCTTTATTTCCGGTGCCGCTGGAGATATTCCAGTCCAAAATAGAATTTCACGACTTCCTGGTTGGCGATGATTTGAGTTCCGGCGCCGAGGTAGTGGTGCGAACGGCATCCCTGAACCATCCCGACGGCGCCACGGGCTATCGCATCGAATATGGTGGGCAGTCTATCTGCTATCTGACGGATACAGAGCATGTGGCTGGAGAACTGGATCCAATCATTCTGCAACTGATCGACGGCGCGGATATGGTGATCTACGATTCCATGTACACTGAAGAGGAATACAAGAATTGCGTCGGTTGGGGCCATTCCACCTGGGAGGCGGGAGCCGATTTATGTGATGCCGCCGGCGTTCCGCAATTAGTGATTTTCCACCATGACCCTGATCACGATGATGATTTCATGGACAAGATCGCTGAGGACGCGGAAAATCGCCGTCCCGGTACCGTGGTGGCCCGGGAAGGCATGGTCCTTCGCCCAGCGCGGCGAGAGGCTGCGCTCCAATTGCCCCAGCGCAATGCAGCCGTGGCGGTCTGAAGTTAGCCAAAATTTGAACTGCAAAAATATATATTCGACGTTAGACTCTAGGGCCTTCACCATTTTTCCGGAGGGATCGGATGCGCAGACGCAGTACGCGTTTGGGGCTATTGACGGTGCTGGGCCTAGCCCGGCGCGGCTTTTTTATCCCTTATCGTTATGCCCATACTTTGCCCTTTCCCGGCCGCAATCACAGCTATGAACCGTTAGAGGCCGTTATGACGTCGGCCACGGAGCGATTTTCGGCTCTATTGGTCCAGATTGACAGATTAGAAGCTGATCTAGCGGCTCTGGGCAACGAGGCACCGCCCGCCCCCCGCTGGACCCAGGACTGGTTTCCTACATTAGACGCAGCAGTAGCTTACACCATGGTGCGGGTCCAACAACCAAAACGCATTGTCGAGGTGGGTTCGGGCCATTCCACCCGATTCATGAAACGGGCAGCCCAAGATGGCGGTTTGGATACGCACATCACCGCCATCGACGCTCGACCAAACCGATTTGTTGACCAACTGGACATCGAATTCGTTCGCTCTCCAATGAGCCAGGTGGATGGGCAAATCTTCTCAACCATCCGCCCCGGCGATATATTATTTATAGATTCTTCTCACATCCTTATGCCCGGCAGCGATGTAGATGATCTGTTCAACCGTGTAATTCCCGCACTGCCTAGCGGCACACTGGTGCATATCCATGACATCTTCCTGCCCGATGATTATCCCATTATTTGGGAATGGCGTGGCTATAATGAGCAACAGGGCGTCGCACCCCTAATTAACGGCGGCGGCTTTGAAGTTTTATTCGCCTCTCATTATGTAGCCACCCGCATGGCGGAACCATTGGCCGCCTCCGCCGTAGCACGCTTGCCAAGCAAGACCGGTGGCTTGCCAGCAAGCCTATGGTTACGGAAATGTTAGGCCGGTTGGGATTGGACCTGACAAAGGCGCTCATCAACCTACTGCACGGTCGGCAATTGCCACCCCGCGTGGTCGCAGCAATCAAGGGGCGCCTAGTCGAGTTCCATGCCGTCCATATCGGAATTCTTCCGCACCTTCTGGCACATCTCGCGCAGATGAACACCCAACTCGGACGGGTCAGCCATCTGTTCCATTTCCGCTCCGCGGCGCCAGCCTTCGCAGACCGCGACCATGCCGCCGCCGGCCTGAATGATACGACCAGTTAGGTCTTCGGCCTCCTCACTGCATAGATAAACTACCGCCGGGGAGACCCATTTGGGATGGCGGTCAGCGATCTCTTCCTCGGAGAGCTCGCGCAGACCTTCCGTCATGCGCGTATAAGCAGAGGGAGAGATGGCATTCACTGTGACGCCAATGCGGCGCAATTCGCGGGCCGCGATGATGGTAAAGGC
>CAZDQC010000114.1:0-11289 GCA_964507245.1 uncultured Rhodospirillaceae bacterium | reverse complement strand
GGGTTGCGCCGTTCTCAATTGTGAAATCCGTCAGTGCAAACATTGCCTCAACCTCCACCGCCTTTTTGGGGGCCGCAAGGAAGCTCCAAGCATCCTCATCGCGATGTAGCCGTTGCGCAGTCTCGCCGGGACCGATTTGGATCAGTTGACCTGTATTAAAGATATAGTCGTGGCAGTTAGGCAGGAGAAAATGGTCAGCGGCGGCGCATAGCAGCGGCGTCAACATAATCTCGACGAAGGCTTCGGACTTTGCTGGTAGGCCGTCAAAACGGATTGTCGAAAGACCATAGAATTCCACCATCCTTTCATGAGCAGGATGGCGGAGCCCAGGATCAGTGGAGCAGACCAATGCATCCAACTCGGAATTTAGCTTTTTCAAATGATCCGCAGAAAGAATATTCTCGACCACCACAGCGCCGTCTTGTTCTAGCAGGCCATAAACGGTCTCGGGCTCAGCAGTTGATAGAACATGCTCAAGTTTCGACATCGTCTCTATTCCCTTAAATACGTGTTATATCTTGCTAGGGTCGGGCGCCGAAGGCAAATCTGGCTACCGGTCGCAAACAAACTCGTCGGGGTAGTGAAAGAATTTGCAAATGTTTAACGCCCGAAATTTGCGCAAACTGAGACCAAAATTAATGCGCGGTTGGAGAGGATTGCCAACGCCGTTTTGTAAGGGAGACCCCAATGCAACTATTCTGGACGCCAGCATCTCCCTTTACGCGCAAAGTTTCTGTCGCAGCACGAGAGCTCGGTCTGTGGAAGCAGATCGATGTAGTGCCGACCTTCTGGCCGTTGGATTGGGGATACACGACCGTTTCTTTTACCAAAGGGCTGGCGGAAGCCAACCCGGTGGCGCGCATTCCGACATTTGTTACAACCGATAACGCGGAACTCGGCGACTCCACATTGATCTGTCAGCACCTTGATGATTTGGCCGCCGATACAACCTTAATTCCCGAGGGCGCGGCAAAATGGTCCATGTGGTCACTCTACGCAGTAGCGGACGGTTTGCTTGAGGCCCAAGTTGCCATGCGTGCGGAAATGTTGCGTCCAGCCTCAAATATTTCACAGGACTTTGTAGGCAAGCAGGGGGATCGCATAGGTCGATGTTTTGACCGCATCGAGGCCAGAGCGGATGAACTGATAGTGGCAGACGAAAGCCCACCAAATTTAGCTCAGATCACAGCAGGGGTTGCCTGCGGCTATCAGGATTGGCGTGATTGGCTGGATGATTTCCGGCCAGGCCGACCCAAATTGACGTCCTGGTACAAAAAATTCTCCCAGCGCCATTCAATGTTGGAAACAGAACCGACCGATACACCCGAGAGGTAGAGGCCACCACCTAAAAAATTTGTTGCTAGGGGGATAACCAAACTTCTGCAGAGATATCTCACCCCCCGCGAACATAACGGCGTGACAGAACTCGGATACGGTCGCGAAAATGAGGCTGGAGTTTGGCGCTCCACGGCGTGTCCACGGCCCTTTTCCAGGCCTCGCTTCCCGCCACATCCGTGGAGGTCAAATGATAGACCGCAACATAACGGTGCGTACCACCCCCATCTTCTGCCGACCTATAGCGGCGCGCTGCCAATGTGCCCGGCACCTCTTTCAATGCGGGCAAATGCTCCTCATCATACCAGGCGTTGAAATCATCCTCCGCCTCAGTGGTGACATTCATGGCATTGAGCAATAAACCGCCAGCTCCTGCAGGTGCATTTTCCTCACCAGGAGTGATTTGTTGGCCTTCAAAGCGTAATGGAATACTGCAAATGCTTATGATCCGTTTCGACCAGACGGACTGGTTCTCATAGGCTATGTTCTTGTATGCATTCCCACGCATAACGTCGTGGCTCTCAAGATCATAACTCGCCACGGAAATAGTGGGTTTTTCAACGCTTATCCACCGCTCACAGGCACCAAACCCAGTCACTGACTGACGCTCGGGGATGTGCTCCAAATCGTACCAATCATGGAACTCATCTGCGGCGGCATTCGAAAAATCGAACACGGCAATTAACAGGCCTCGGGACATCGTATCTTCCTTTATTCCGACAACGTCTAACCTATCACCTTTCGCAAAATATGGCGCCGATTGCTGGTAAAAGGTCGCACATCCGTTGGCCAACGGCCGCGCTCCCCGGCTGTAGCCCAAGCGTCACTCAACAGCACGTCCGGGCTATCAATTTCATAGGTTACACTGTAGCGCGGCTCATTACCTGGATCCATTATTCGGTCTTCGCCTGCAAGCATCATTCGAAGAGGTTCCCTGATCGAACGCGTCGCATTTAGAACTCCGGGAACGGAAGTTAGATAGGGAATGTGTTCGGAAGCATAGACTTCGTTGAATAATTCTTCTTTGCTCGATTGAATATCCATGCCGACAACAAATTGGTATCGCGTCTTCATTATGTAGCACGCCTTTTGAGAAATGATGAATGGTTGTCCGCTAAGAGTATAGTTTTATTGATGCTTTGACTCAGCTTTAGCTATGCTAGCAGGCGAAGAAGGCGGGCTTGTAAAACTGTTCTGGAGACTGGAATACAATGCCGAACTGGCGGAAATTTTTGAACTGAACCATTATCCTGTCGTAGTTGCTTTTTATCGGCAGCAGATTGAATTGAAGACTGCTCATGATCTTGATTACTGAAATTCTGGGTAGCGCCAGTGACCCTGCATTTGCCGATCGGCTTCATACGATATCTCATGAAGGCGGGCTGGAGTATTTCGAGGTAAAACAGCGTGACGCACAACGCCGACGGTTTCGAGGCAAAACAGATCGTGGCACCGATTGTGCGCTTACTCTGTCGCGTGACATCCAGCTCAGCAACGGCGACGTATTGCTGCTAGAATCGGAACGCGCAATCGTAGTACGCGTTGACGTTGAGCGTTGGCTTCGGGTACTGCCGCGTGACGCGACTGTGGCGTTGCGTTTAGGCTATCACGCGGGAAACCTACACTGGCGCGTACGGTTCGAAGGAACGGACCTGTTGATCTTGTTGGAAGGTGCCCGTGAGAACTACCTGGCGCGCCTACAGGATTTTCTCCTCGCCCATGAGATTGAGATCAGTAATGACGATTGACGCCGCAGCCTTGGTCACGGCGCTTCGGTTGGGAGACAGCCAGTTTCCCTCCGGCGCATTTGCATTTTCCTGGGGTTTGGAGGTGCTGTGCCGAGAAAGAAGAGTGCGCTCTGGCAGCTTATTGCCATTTGTCCAAAACGAGCTGGAAGGACGTTGGGCGATATCCGATCGGGTCTTTATCGGTCGGGCCATGATGGCGACCGACACAGCAGCATTGCGGATTATTGATGATGAAGCTGACGCTATGGCTTGGCCCTCCGCTCTTCGTGAAGGCTCCTGCCGCGCCGGCAAAGGACTTTTGGCTAGCCACGTGCGTATAGGCACATCTGATGCGGCTGCGCTACTACGGGATTGCCGCGACGGCAAATTGCGCGGTCATCTTCCAGTAATACAGGGAGCCGTATTTGCGGCACTGGCTCTCGAAAAACGGGTGGCCTTGGGCGTTGCCGCCTACGGCTTCATTTTTGGATTGGGTAGTGCGGCAATTCGTTTGGGCATGGTTGGCGCGATTGAAGTTCAGCAGACGATCGCATCTTTAACACCGCGCTTGGCGGAACTAGCCGAAGAACCGCTGCCAGAGACTGCTACATCGTTCAGCCCGCTCAGTGATATTGCCATGATGCGCCACGGCGCCGGCGGTGCTGGGCTTTTCGCTAATTAGGCTACTATGAGGAATCGATCATGAACCTGACGCCCACCGAGCTTGACCGATTGACTATCTTTAGCGCAGCCGAGTTGGCGAGACGTTACCGCGCGAAAGGCATCCGGCTCAGTCATCCCGAGGCAGTCGCCGTGTTGTGCGATGAGATTATGACGGAGGCCCGGCGCGGGCTGTCACATCCCGAACTGGTAGCGTTCGGCACCAGTATTCTCAGCGAGGACGACTTGCTGCCAGGTGTCCGCAGCATGCTGCGCCTTGTCTCCGTGGAAGTGAGCATGGCGGAGGGCACTAAACTAGTGACCGTGTTTGACCCCATTGCCGCCGGCAAGGAGACGGCTTCGGAGGCCATCACGCCAGGCGAAATCATCACGGCCGAAGGCGAAATCGAATTGAACGCGGGTAAAGAGACGGCGGAGGTCGAAGTGGTGAATGACGGCGACCGAACAATCCAGGTGCGCAGTCACGCCCATTTTTTCGAAGTTAATCGTATGCTGCGGTTTGACCGTGAGATGTCCTTCGGCATGCATCTGGACGCGCCATCCGGCGGGGGCGCCCGCTTCGATCCTGGTGTACCTAAGACGGTTCGGCTTGTCCGCTACGGGGGTATAGGCAACGTGCAGGGCTTTGGCGGTCTTACCAATGGTGAGATCGGCGATCAGGTCGTACGGGAGAGCGCTATGAATGAGGCGCGCGTGCGCGGTTACATCACCGCCGAGGGGGATGACTGAAATGGCACGTATTTCACGGCAGGCCTATGCCGAAATGTTCGGTCCCACCAGGGGCGACATGGTGCGTCTCGGCGACACCACATTGCTAGCTGAGGTTGAGCATGACTATGCCATCTTCGGCGATGAATTAACCACCGGCGCCGGTAAGGTAATGCGCGACGGCGAGGGCTTTCAGACTACAGGCACATACGCCTCCGGCGCCCTCGACATGGTGGTGCAGAACTGCACAATAATTGATCCGGTGCTAGGCGTCGTGAAAGGCGATATTGGCATCCGAGACGGCTTGATTGTCGGCGTTGGCAAGGCCGGTAATCCCGACATCATGGATGGAGTTGATGCCGCCCTGCGTTGCGGCCCCAACACAACTGTGGTGCATGGCGACTTCTTCATCACCACACCCGGTGGAATCGAGGCACATACCCACTTCCTCTCTCCACAACAGGCTTCGCACGCGCTGGCCGGCGGTATCACGACGATGATCGGAATGTCGCCAGGGCCGCATTTCGACGTTAGTAGTTCGGGCCCGAATATCCTGGGCCGCCTCATTCAGGCTTGCGATGCGTTCCCATTGAACTTCGGCTTTTTAGGACGCGGATGTATGGATGTGGGTGCGATTGAAGAATCCGTCAGCGGCGGCGCGCTTGGCGTAAAAGTACACGAAGATTTTAGCGCTTCACCGGCGGTGATTGATGGCGCCTTACGGGCCGCAGATGCCAATGACTTTTCTGTCTGCTTGCATACCGATACCATAAATGAGTTTGGCTTTTGCGAAGAGACACTGGCCGCTATCGATGGCCGCACTATCCATATGTATCACGTGGAAGGCGCCGGCGGAGGCCATTCCCCGGACATTCTTAAAGTGAATGGACAACCGAATGTGCTGCCATCCTCTACAAATCCAACCAACCCTTTCACTCCTAGCGCCCTGGAGGAGGGCGTGCCGATGACCATGCTTTGCCACGTTCTGAATTATGCCTTACCGGAGGATGTCGCATTTGCCGAATGCCGTATCCGTCCGCAGAGCATGGCGGCAGAGGATCTGCTGCACGACATGGGGGCAATTTCGATCTTCGCCACCGATAGCCAGGGCATGGGGCGGCTGGCGGAGAATATTGCTAAATGCTGGCAGCTCGCCAGCGTTATGAAGGAACGGGTCGGCCGGCTACCGGAAGAGAAGACCGAACGGGCCGATAATGCCCGCATCCTACGCTATATCGCCAAGTACACGATAAATCCTGCCCGCGCGGCGGGCATTGACCGCCACGTGGGTTCGCTGGAATCTGGGAAGATGGCGGATTTGGTACTCTGGCCTCGTGCCTCATTCGGCCTCAAACCGCAGATGGTTATAAAGTCGGGCGAAGTTGTGTGGTCGGTCATGGGGGATGGCAACGGCAGCCACATCGGCGCTGAACCGGTAATTCACCGGCCAATGTGGGGCAGCTTCGGCAAAGCCGTTCCTGAACTCGGCGTCACTTTTGCGAGCAGATTAGCGATCGAAGCGGAAACAGAGAAAAAATTAGGCGTTGCCAAACGCTTCGTCCAGATCGACAACGTTCGATCCCTAGGAAAGCGGGACATGTTGCACAATGACGCACTGCCAAAAATGACCGTGGATGCTCAAACATTTGAGGTTTATGCCGATGATAAACTGTTGAGCTGTGAACCCGCCACCGAAGTACCGCTAGCTCAAAAATATTTATTACGATGAATACAAAATCAAAGATTAGCGCGGATGTACATGGACCGGCGCGGATTGGCATAGGCGGTCCAGTTGGTTCAGGGAAGACCGCACTTCTGGAAGCATTAATCCCACTACTTTTGGAGGCAGGTATCGAGCTAGCTGTAATTACCAATGACCTGGTGACACACGAAGACGCGGAACGGGTGCGGCGCAGTGGCCTGATTGACCCCAACCTGGTGGTTGCCGTGGAGGCCGGCGCCTGCCCGCACACGGTAATCCGCGAGGACCCGACGCTCAATCTGCTAGCGGTCGAACAACTGCAAAGCGAACGCCCGGACCTGCAACTGATCATGCTGGAAAGCGGAGGCGATAATCTCGCTTCGACTTTCTCACTCGATTTGGTTGACTGGTGGATGTTCGTCATCGATGTCGCCGGCGGTGGTGATATTCCCCGCAAGCGAGGTCCAGGAGTGCTACAGAGTGATTTGCTAGTAGTTAACAAGGCTGACCTGGCACCACACGTGGGCGTCGATCTGGAGCGCATGGTCGAGGAGGCGGTTGCCGTCCGAGAGGGCAAGCCGGTAGCAGTCACCGACTGCCGTCGCAGGCTCGGGCTCGAAAAGGTGATCGAGGCTATTCGCCACGACGTTCTATTTTTATCTTGAGGGTAATGACAACAAGTGACGCCTCGCAGCTGTCGCTGCGTTTTAGTCGTGGCCGCCATGAACGTACCGAGCTGACACAGCGTACCGTCGCCTATCCATGGAGCCTTACACAGCCGTTTCACTTGGAAGACGGACCACCCGGCATGGCAACGGTGATACCACAATCATTGTCCGGCGGGCTGTTTCGTGGCGATATTCTGTTTCAGTCCATATCCGTAGAAGCTGACGCGGCCGTACATCTAGCGAGCCAAGGTGCCACGTTGGCTCATGCGAAGCGCGGGGGTCAGGGCGCTATCAGCGAATGGCGCTTACAAGTCGACGACGGAGGATGGCTAGAAGTGCTAAACGACCCAGTCGTATTGGGCTCTGATGCCGCCGTGCGCCAGTGTTGGTCGCTACAGATCGCCCCAACCGGCACCTGCCTCCTGATTGACGCCTGGACTTGGCTTGGCCATGACGGTGTGCCTCAGTTCGACTACTTTGATAATAAAATAGAAATTTGCAGACCCCAAGGGAATGTGCTGGCCTCAGAGCGCGCCGTGGTTGGTAGGAGCGACGTAGAGCGCCTTCAGGCAGCATTTGCGTCGCCAATTCAGGGATTCGTCAGTGGATTATTATTATGCCCCGGGATTGACACTTCGCTATCCAATAGTCTGGGTCAACAGCTTGACGGAATTGAAAATTGTTGGGTCGGCGTCTCGACGCTGCCGGGCGAGGTCGGCCTTGTCGTGCGTGCGGCCTGCATCTCGGCCGCAGCAATGACGCCCGTGTCCGATACAATTTGGAAAGTTTTCCGAAAATGGCGCCTTGGCTGTGAACCGGCGCCACGTCGACGGAATTTATAAATCTAGCCATGATCACACCGACGCGATCTATCGACCGAAGTGTGGCAGATGCTAAAAATTTTGCCGAAGATGCGTTTGGTATGAGTTTTTAGCGAATTTTTTACAGATTGATTAAAGGAACAATGAAATATGTCGGTTTACCTGATTGCTGATTCTGAAATTCATGACCCCGAAGCGTACGAAAAATATAAGGAAGTTGCGCCTAAATACGTGGCGCGCCATGGTGGAGAATACTGCTGTCGTGGTGGAAAGTTCGAAGTCCTAGTTGGAGACTGGAACCCAACGCGTCTCCTTGTGATAAAGTTTCCATCCCGCATGGCATATGACGAGTTCATGACTGATCCTGATTACAGGCCATGGAAGGAACTTCGGGAGTCGATTACCACCCCAAAAAATATACTAATTCTGGAAGGTGTTTAATTACCCCTGCAACCGCCAAGTTAGGCCATGGTGGCACGAAGAGAAAATTAGTCTTTACTCAATTCTTACTCAACGAAATGGACGGCGCAGTCATTGGTCAAAATCGACCCATACCTTGGTTGTCAATAGCTATTAAATGGATGACACCAAACCTAAGAATTTCAAATGATTGCCCAGCGATGACGCGAAAAAACCGCGACGACCATGTACCTAGGGAATTCTGTGTAGGTAATTTTTGTCAAAGACAAATATTTTCCACTCTGCCGGCCCTACAGAAATAGCGACAGTACGCCAGTGTAGCTGTACACACGGTTATAAGAAATCTCGCCGTTGCAGAAGAAACCAACCAACGGCACATCGCCAAGTTCGTTTTGGATAGCCGAGAGTTCGGCTGATTTGGCACCGAACATGTTTGGTCCACGTCCCAGGCATGTGAAATAGATCGCTCCCTTGATGGGTGTAGTCGCGCGCCGTTTGATATCGACGAGCATGCGTGCAAGGTCATCACGTGCCGTCTGGCCATCACGCCGACAGAACATTATTTTTTGGCCTTCCTCAAGCGGGGCCCCTATGGCCAATAGCCCGAGTTCCTCATCAAGACCCGTCAGGTTGCGTACCATATAGTCGGCACGGTCCGATCCGGTAACGGGGAATGCGCCGAAAATATAGCCGCCGATACGCTGCAGATCCTGCGCCAATATCTCACCGATATCGTCCTTGAGCACCTCGAGCGCTGCGCGGTCATCGATTTCGATAGCGACGTTTGCTTCGCACTGGGTGACTTCGCGGACCGGCCCGATCGGAGAGCAGCCCTGGGTCAGTGCGGTCACTACCGGGACGTCTGAGGAGAACATCACGCCTGACAACGCACCCTCAGTGAGTGAGCCGGCAACTTGCGTATAGGTGCCGCGTGACGAGGCTAGTCCGCCAACCAAGAAACAGCCGGCCTCTTCAGCAAGTTCCGGCACTCGCTGCATCAACTCAGGATCGCGTGGGTCTGCGTGGACCACTGCGAAGTATACCTCGTTGCGCGTTGCCAACGGGTCGCCTTCAGCGGCAAATCCCATGCGTTTGTCTTCGGAAGAGTCAAAAATACTAAAGGAACCATCCGGAAAACAGCCAACCATTGCCGCCACGGCACGCTCGTCGAAATACTCGTGCCCCGTCGCGCAGATGCCAACGCCAATAGTGCCAACCCAATCGGCTACCCCTGTCTCTTGGGTTAGCACCGTAGTGATATTTTCGAGATCACTAGCGAGCGCGTCGGTGATGTAAACAAAGCCCAGGTTAGCGCCCTTAGGCGGCTCGATTTGGGCTGCGCAGGCCAGAGTGGCAGTCTGCCAGTCGTCGCCACGGGCGTGACCAAAACCAAATTTTTGCACACCATCTTCCTCTGTCAGAAACCATCGACATCAGCGGCAATTATAAGAAATTAGACCGCTCTCTGTATAAGCTAGGCCGCAAACAATAACCCGGCAGACCTGCGCGGGTTTAGTATGATTATTGCCAAGTCTTACCACCAGCATACGCACTAGGCGACGCGGGCAATCATGTCCGAAAAGCGATCCACAAACGCCAGTGCACCGTCCCTTGCTCTTGGCGCGACCAAAACCACTCGGTCAATGCCCAGATCATTGTATCGTAAAATAGTGTCACCATCGGCACCATCAAATGCGAACATAGTAACACTGATGGAACTAGGATCGCGGCCGGCAATATCAATCTTGCGCTGCAAGTCGCTCATGGCATCTGCTAGGTCATCCATTAGCACGTCGATAGGCATCCATCCGTCACAAAAATCTACGACGCGCTGTCGCGCCAGGGCCGTTGCGCCACCGAAAATTATTGGTGGGTGGGGTACTTGGGTAGGTTTCGGATAGGAAATTATTTTGTCAAAATTAATAAACTTGCCATGATAAGTCGCTTGTTCCTCAGCCCAGATGGCTTTCATGGCCTCAATTTGTTCTTTCATCAATTTGAAGCGTGTTTTGAATTCAGTACCATGATTTTCCATCTCTTCGGCATTCCAGCCAGCACCAATTCCAAATAAAAATCGGCCATCCGATAACATATCTAAAGTTGCTACTTCCTTGGCTAAGGTGATTGGATCACGCTCCACCACTAAACAAATGCCGGTTGCTAGTTTAATACGTTTTGTAACCCCTGCCGCGACACCAAGTGACACAAAGGGGTCCGCCATATGATAATAGGGCCTCGGCAAATGTCCCCCTCCAGGATATGGCGAGCGACGATTTGCAGGAATATGGGTATGTTCTGGCACCCAAAACGATTCATAACCAGCGTTTTCCAGAGCTACGGCCATATGATCGGCTCGAATACCATAATCGGTATTGAATGTCATAATCCCAATATCCACCGATGTGTCCTCACTTTATCTGCAATTGCCCGTCCCAGAAACGGTATCAGATTTTGCATAGAAAAAGTTTGACAAAAATTCTGATGATAGGGAGTCTGGACGTATCCCAATTATATTTTTGAAAACTATTTTGCTGTTTTCTCCCAAAAAGAATTCAAAATCATTATCGTTAAAGATTGATTCAATTTAGAGGCTGACGAAGGATAAACATGTCATGACCAAGACCATCAAGGGCTCTTGTCATTGTGGCAATTTAAAAGCCACGCTCACTACGGCCAAAGAACCACAAGATATGTGGTTACGGGCTTGCCAATGTGATTTCTGCCGCTCGCACAACATGCGCTCCCTAAGTGATTCAGATGGACACATGGAGATGCGTGTACAAAACGAAACCCAGCTAAACCGTTATCATTTTGGGTTGAAAATGGTGGACTTTCTGATCTGTAAGAACTGCGGCAACTATATTGGCGCAGTGCAAATGGTGGACGGTCAACTCTTTGGTATCATAAATGCAAATTTGACGGAAAATAGAGGCAAACAATTCGGCGAAGCCGAGCATCGTTTCTATGAGCAAGAAACGGGCGAAGAACGCTCCGCCCGTCGTAAAGACGTCTGGACCCCAACTACACTAAAAATCGATAATTAAAAAGAATTCAGAAGCGAACTCTGGAGCCAAACTATTTCGACTGCCCCATTTTCATCTTGTTGCTAAATGGATATGCGGAAAAATTTTCGAGGTGGCGGAAACCACCGCTTGATCAGTAAAGAGACTTTATGGATAAAAGAATAATACCGTGGATCAACGGACATATTCTATAAAAAATAATTG